>NZ_BDME01000001.1:300000-600000 GCF_002335445.1 Lebetimonas natsushimae
ATAAATTATTTTAAAAAAATATTTCAATACACTAATTGTATCGGTTGAATCTGTTGTTAAAGATTTAGTTCCTGTATTTATTACTAATTTCAATACACTAATTGTATCGGTTGAATATATGTGCCGAGTAATTACGGAGATACTTTTAACAAAATTTCAATACACTAATTGTATCGGTTGAATAAAGGCGATTTATGGGGATAACTTTCCTGAAATTGCATTTCAATACACTAATTGTATCGGTTGAATGATGATGTTCCTAAAAATTTTAGTGTTTTTATGCCATTTCAATACACTAATTGTATCGGTTGAATGCATTGAATTTCAGGTTTTTTGAAACATCTAGCACCGAAATTTGGGCTTTTTCCAATTAAAAATAAAAAAAACACTAAATTTTTAAAAATCTTTTTATAACTACGATTATATCGGGATTTTTAAAGAGTGCCAAGAAATTGAGGTTGGAAACGAAGATGATAAAAAGTGACTGTCACTTATAGAATTAAATTCAAATGGCGGAGCCGACGGGACTCGAACCCGCGACCTCCGGCGTGACAGGCCGGCATTCTAACCAGCTAAACTACGGCTCCATTTTTAAATGGTGGTCGCTGCAGGGCTCGAACCTGCGACCCCCAGCTTGTAAGGCTGGTGCTCTCCCAACTGAGCTAAGCGACCATAAGTTTTATATCAGGGATTGTGGCGTCCCCAACGGGATTCGAACCCGTGTCGCCGCCGTGAAAGGGCGGTATCCTAGACCTCTAGACGATGGGGACTAGAGTGGTGACCCGTGCTGGATTCGAACCAGCGGCCCTCTGCTTAAAAGGCAGATGCTCTACCGACTGAGCTAACGGGTCATTTATTTGTGGACTGAAATTATAAGAAAAAAAAATTAGCTTGTCAAGAAAAAAAAGAAAAAATTAGGAAGATTTTAAAATTTTTATAATTCCTTTTTTATCAATTTTATGTTTTGCTCCTTTATATATATTTTCTTCAAGCTGTTTTAAAATTACTTCTATTTCTTTATTTTCTGAATAAGGGAGTAACAGTTTAAACAATTCTTTTTCATCGGCTTTTTTAATTTTTTCAATAATATCTTTTTCTTTTTTATTCTTTTTTTGAATTAGTTTGTATAAAATCAGTCCTGTTAGTAAACCTATAATAAAAGAAATTAAAATTAATAAATAATTGGTTTTATATACAGTTTTGGTTGTAATGTTAGAAGTTGTAAAATTTTCTATTTTATCTGTTTTGTTTGGGTTAAGCATTGAATTTTCCACTTTAATAAAAATCGGATTGCTTTTTACTTCCTGCAAAGTACCGTTAAATTCTAACAGTTTTATACTTGAAATGTTAATGTCATGAGGACTGATCACGGTAAATTCTTTTTTATAAATTCCGCATAATTTATTATTTTTGATAAATGTTTTAAATACAGGTTTTTTTTCATAAACTGTGGCGTTTGGTATATTTAGTTTAAAATCTTTCATATCATAAAAATCTCCGCAACCCTTAAGTTCCAAGGTGATTTTTACCGGAGTGTTGGCTAAAACCTCTGTTTTATCGGTTTTTAAAGTAATTTTAAATTTTCCCCATATACTATTTTGGGGGATTGGTTTTACATTCAATATAATATTGTTTGAAACAATTCTTTTATATCTTACAAACGCTGCTGAAAAAAACGGGTCATCAAACGGATTTTCTTTTTGAAGTATTCCGATATTTGCAATAATCGGTCCTATAGTAAATTTGCCGCTTTTTTGCGGAATAATTAAAAATTTATAAACTGTTATTTTTTTATTATTTTGAACATAGGTTTTTGTAGAAATTTGATTAACCAAAAAATCATTTAAATTTGGCCTCTGTATCTGAATACTTTGGGGATTTGCATCAATACTCTGTGAAAATCTGATAGTTAAAATTCGTCCTTCTCCAAGATATGTTTCGTTTTTGTCTAAAAAAAGGCTTAAGTCGTAATCTTTGTCTTTTGTTTTTTTCAGTTTGCTGACTTTTATTGTAATCGGTTTTGTATAATAAGTTTTTCCGTCAACTGTTACTTTAAATGACGGTATTGTTATGTTTTTTAAAGGATAAAATATATAACTGCGTGATACTTTCGAGTGCATTTCTCCGTTTATGATGGTAATATTTTCAGTGTTTGCGCTTCCTTCTACTTTGTATGGTCCGATTTTGTCAATATCGGGCAGTTTTACATTTTTGCCCTCAGCCGTAATGGTAAAAATTACCTCATCTCCCTGGGTAATGTTGGTTTTGTTTATTTTAACGGTAACGTTTGCTAATAGAATCATTGCGGCAATTAATAAAATTATTTTTTTCATTTCAATCCTTTAATGGTATTAGTAAAGAGTTAAATTCCAGATTTTTAATTGTTTTTTCATAGAATTTCATTCTTAAATCTGTTGTGTTTTTATCATTGTTTTGTGATTTTTTTATTGATTGTAAATATTTTTTTTCTTTATTTTCTTTTTTCAGTTTATTTTGTATTTTATTTTTTAAGTTAGTTTGATTTTTTTGTTTTTGACTAAATTTGTTATTTTTTTTATTTTCTTTCTGTTGGTTATTTTTTTGTTTAGTTTGAGCGCTGTTTTTGTTAGAATTATTTTTTTGTGAATTTTGATTGTTATTTTGTTTTGAATTATTCTGGCTTTTTGTCTGTTTTTGTGAAGAGTTGTTTTGTGTATTTTTACGTTTTTGAGATGATTTATTTTTTTTGTTTTGATTATTTTGTTTATTTTTATTATTTGATTGTTTTTTATGTTTTTTTAATAAATTTTCAATCAGTTTTAAATTATATTCGGCATCTTTATCTTTTTTTATTTTAAGCGCTTTTTTATACATATCAACGGCTTTTTGAAATTTATTTAATTTTACATAAGTATTACCCATATTATAATATTTGTCAAAAAGTAAATTTTTATTTTTTATTTTAGAATACAGTTTTAATGCTTTTTGATACTCTTTTGCCCTGTAATAACTGTTTGCGGCATTTAACAGGCCTTTGTCATTTTTTATTTTTTCATATTCGTTTGCTGCTTTTAGGTACTCTTTTTTTTCAAAAAAATTATTTGCTTTTATTATATGAAAAAAATCAAATGCAAACAAAAACTTACAAAAGAGTAAAATTAAAATTATCCTCATTTTACATTCTCCATTTTCCATTTTACATTAACTTTAAAAAGTCCGAGAAACAAAAATAAAATTCCTAAAAACAGAGGATAATAGAAAAGTTCTTTTTTATCTTTTATTTTTATAACTTTTTCTTTATTGATTGAATTTATAAGTTTGGCTAAATTTTTAATATCAGTGTCTGAATAACCTGCTAATATAAATGCCCCATTTGTGGTTTTGGTTAAATTTTTAAAAGTGTTATCATTTTTTAAGGCATATACAAATACCCTTATTTTAGGATTTACTTCATCTAAAACGGGACTTGCGGTGAAAATTATCAATATTTTAGGCCCTTTAAATTCTTCAGTTTTTTTAAATAATGTTTTATAGTCGGCTTCTTCCACAGCATTTATTTTTGGCAGATGTTTCAAAAGATATTTTATTGAATTATAATCACGGCTGTACGGGCTTAAAAGATAGACATTTTGATTAAATAAAACAACTGCCACTTCTTCATCGTTTAAATAATCTAAAAATTTAGAGAATTTATTTTTTACAAATTCAAAATTATTTGGATAAAAATCTTTTTTTAACATATTCTTGCTTATGTCAATTGCTGCAATTACATTTGTTTTTGGAAGTTTTACGGTAATGGTCCCGTTATTTATAACAGGGCGTGATAGAGCGATTATTAACAACAAAAAAGCAATCAGTAAATAATAATTTTTGGATGAATAAAGAATAATTTTACTGACTTTAAGTCTTTTTTTCCTAAAAAAAAGCGGTATAAAAATTAAAAGCAAAAAAGCTTTAGCGTTTAGAATTTCCATTTAAGCTGCCTTTTGTAAACCATAATTAAAAAAAAGAAAATTGCTAAAATCAAAGGATACTCAAAATAATATTTTTTCTTTATAATTATGTTCGATTTTATTTCAGTTTTTTCAAGTTTGTTTATTGTTTTGTAGATTTCTTTTAATTCACCGGTTGAGAATACATTAAAAAATCTGCCGCCGGTTTTATTGGCAATTATTCTTAAGGTTTCCCGGTCTATTTCATCTCCTATTCCAATGGTATAAACTTTTATTTTTTCTTTTTTAAGTTTTTTAATAACTATATCAATGGGAGTGACTGAACTGTTATCCATTCCGTCGGTAAGGAGAATAATAACTTTATCTTTTGCATTTGAATTTTTAAAAAGATTGGTTGATAGAAACAAAGCGTCATAAATTGCCGTTTTTTCCCCAGCAATTCCAGGATATACCCTTTTTAATATTTCGCTAAGTGCTTTTTTATCCGGTGTCAGCGGTGATGCAATATAGGCAATGTTTCCGAAAATTACAAGACCGAGTCTGTCGTTTTTTCTTTTTTGTATAAAATCGTTTATTATCTCTTTTGAAACGGTTAGTTTATCAAACTGGGCCATCGAACCGCTTGTATCCAAATCAATCACAATATCATAACCTTTTTTTTGGGTATAAATAATTTTGGTTTTAACAGGGCTTGCAAGTGCAATGCTTAAAAAAAGAACGGTTAAAAATTCCCAGATGTTTATAAATTTTTTGTATTTTAAAATAAAAGCGTTTGGAAAAATTATTTTATCGCTTCTTAAGGGACATTTCAGTCTGCAAATTATATAAATTACGGGAATTAATAAAAATATAGGATATTCAAACACGAATTTCCTTTATAAAATTTTTTATTTTTTCTCTGTCTTCTTCGCTCAGCGGCGGTACTTCTTTTTTATATTTGTATCTCTTAAGCGATTTTACAATTTCTTCGTATTTAACTCTATTTTCTTCATTGACAAAATTTCTGGCAAGCTCGGTAAATTCATAAGCCGTTTTTTTGGAATTGTTAAAATCAAGATTTTTCAGTTTTTCTAATAGTTTTTTCTTTGGATGTTTCTTTTGGAGTTTTTTTATTGCGAAAATGATGGCTGCTATAACTAAAATAATTGTTATAGCAACAAGAGCAATAAAATAAAAATCAATAATCTCGACATTTGGCTTTATATCTCGAATAGGTATCATTTAAAAAGCCTTATAAGTTTTGGTATCGGATTTTCATTTGTATAAATTTTTGTAAAAGGAATTTTCAGTTTTTTAAAATGGATATAATTTTTTTTGTCAATCTCTTCAATGTGTTTTTTTATTCTTTTAGCATCAAATTCACTGAAATTTATATTTACATCCTGCTTTGAATTTGGGTCAAGCAGAGTTATATCTCCTCTAAACGGGGGATTTTCTTCGTAAATATCTCTTATGATGATTACAAAAGTTTCGTGTTTTAAATAGCTTAAATCAATTTCTTCAAAAAAATCCCCTATTAAAACAAGAAGCGATTTTTTAAATCTGTTTAAAATTTTTAAATCCCCCTTTTGAACATTAAAAAAATCAATTTCACCGAGTTTTCGTGTAAAAGCGATATGTGTTTTTATATTTTTTGTGGGTTTAAAAATCATCGGCTCTTGTTTTAAAATAACAGTTTGTATTTTATTGTCTTCTTTTACGGCTTCTATTCCTAAAATCTCTATTAAATTTTGAATATATTCGCTTTTTAATAAATCTATTCCAAAATAAAGGCTAGGTGTTGCGTATATGCATAAAATTATTCTGAGCTCCCTTTCCTCATCATATTCTTTTACAAGGGGTTTATTAATCTTTGCTGATATTTTCCAGTCAATCTTTTTGGCATCTTCATTAAAACTGTATTCCCTGAATTCCCTAAAATCAAGTCCTTCACCTTTAAAACGGCTTAGGTTTCTTCCCTGAAGCAGTGAAAATATTCTTTTTTTTGTTTTAAATTTAATCATGGCAGAGGTATGGTTTCAAGAATTTTATTTATTATTTTGTCTTCATCTATTTCATCAATTTCCGCTTTGTAGCTAAGAATCATTCTGTGTCTTAAGATATCAGGTGCCAATTTTGCAATATCAAGAGGTGTTACATAATCTTTGTTTTGCATCAGAGCGTATGCTCTAGCGGCATTGTATAATGAAATTGTGGCTCTCGGAGAAGCTCCGTATTCTATGTATTCATCAATATCAAGATTGTATTTTTCAGGGCTTCTTGTGGCATCAACAATTTTTGCAATGTATTTTATAAGCTCTTCATCAATATGCACTTCTTTTATTTTTTCTCTGAGATTTAATATATCTTTTTTGCCTGCAACTTTATTTATCTCTTTTTTTAAATCAAGCCTTTTGATGATTTCAATTTCCTCTTCAAAATTATTATAATTTATTATGATTTTCATTAAAAACCTGTCAAGTGCTGCGGCCGGGAGGGGATATGTCCCTTCTTCTTCAATTGGGTTTTGAGTTGCAATTACCAAAAAAGGCTCTTGTAGTTTATAAGTATTGTTTCCAATTGTAACCTGGCGTTCCTGCATAACTTCAAGCAAAGCACTCTGGACTTTTGCAGGAGCCCTGTTGATTTCATCTGCTAAAAGTAAATTTGTAAAAACAGGACCTTTTTTTGTTTCAAATTCATCTGTTTTAGGATTGAAAATTTCTATTCCGGTAATATCGCTTGGAAGCAAATCAGGTGTAAATTGAACCCTTTTAAAATCAAGGTCGATGGTTTTGGCTAATGTGTTTACACTCGTTGTTTTTGCAATACCGGGCACACCTTCAATTAAAAGATGGGAATTTGTAATTAGTGCCAATATAAGTGAATCAATAAGTTTTTCCTGGCCTACAATTACTTTTTGAATTTCTCTTTTGATTTGTTGTATAATATCCATCACAGGCCTTTTTTATTATAATTTTAAATCAATTTAATTAAAATCAAATTAAGGGGAATTTATGAAGAAAATTATTTTTGCGATATTGGCGTTATTTTTATTTAGCGGCTGTACTCAAATGTATAATTCAAATGAAGTTGATTTATATCAAACAAATGGGATTTATACATATGAAAAAGGTAAAATAACCGATGTAAGATATGTAAGAATAAGAGATGACGGAAGCGGGACTATGATTGGAGCTTTGGTTGGTACTGTACTTGGAAGCATGTTTGGTAACGGAAAAGGAAATGTTCTTACAACCCTTGCAGGAGGGCTCACAGGGGCTTATGTAGGTAATCAGGTTGATAAAGCAAACGGTGAAGAACTTTATATTCATTTGGATGATGGAAGGGATATTGTGACAATTGTAAAAGGAGTGAATTTTGGGATAGGAGAGATGGTAAGAGTTGTGTTTAATGGGAATAAAATATTAAGAGTAGAGCATTATTAAACTACTCTATACTTTAAACTTTAAAAGCTCTTTAATTAATTTTTGAAATGCATCTTTTAATGATGATGATACATTAGAAATTGTGTTTGAAATATTTAAATTCATTTTAGAAATTTGAGTTAAAGATTTTGTATTATTAAGAAGCTGTTTTGAGTAATGGGACATTATGGTAACGTTTTTTGTAGCCTCCTTTGCATAGGCTATATTTTCTTTATTCAGATCTACAATATTTGTCAGTTCATTTTTAATTTTTGTGGCTTCTGTTGCAATATTGTTCATTTTTAGAGTATTATCATTAATTTCAACCGATGTTTTTTGTATAGTTGATGTAATTGTCTTTACAATAGTTTCAATGTTTTGTAAACTTTCATTGCTCTGTTCTGCAAGTTTTCTTATTTCATCGGATACAACCGCAAACCCTCTACCGTGTTCCCCGGCTCTTGCTGCTTCAATAGCTGCATTTAAAGCAAGTAGCTCAGTTTGTTCGGTTATATCATTAATTATTTTTAATACATTTTTTATTTCATCCGTTTGAGAATTTAAATTTATTAAAAGGTTGTTTAATTCTTTTTCTTTTTCGTTTACATTTAATATTTCAATAATTTCTTTTTCTAATGTTGTTGCAAATTCTTCAAGAAAATCCGCAGTCTTTATTAATGTTTCTGTTGTAAAAGAGACTGATTCTTCCGTTTTGTCTAAATGTTCGCCAAGTTTATTTGAAATTACAGATATTTCTTTTGCTTCTTTATCTGTCTGATTTATTGTTTCTTTGAGTTCAAGGGTTACTTTTTCCAATTGATTTGTATTATTTCTAATAATATCGGTTATGTTTTTAACATCTACGATTACATTTCTTACGTTACTTATAAATTTATTTATGTATTCAGCAGCTATTTTGATTTCATTGTTTTGTTTAATGATTATATGTTTTGTTAAATCCCCATCTCCTTCACTTAATTCTTTAGAGACACTTATATATTCTTTTATCGGTTTTACAACATAAATTTCAAGTAAAAAATAAGCCGCAATTTGTATGACAATGGCAATTATCAGATGTTCCAGAGCTGTTTCAAAAAAATGGTTATAATCTGTTAAATAGGTGTAAATTAATAATAGAGCACTTGTTAATAGGTTGATTATCAATAATTTTATATTAAAATCTTTAATAATGGACTGCATTTTATATCCTTTTTACACTAAAAGTTTTCGTCAAATTCAAATCATCTATAAGCTCATATAAAACAGGGTCTCTAACTTCAAGTACAATTTTTTTACCCATATCGTGTAATTTCAATAATTCTCCTATTATACTCGATGGCAATGCAAAACTCTCAAGTATTTTTATAATAATAATATCTTTGTCGTTTATAGAATGTAAAATATTTATAATCTGTTCTGCATCTGCTATTGTTGTAATATTACCTTTTATAGTTATTGTGTTGTTATGTACTTTGACTTCCATTATCGTTCCTTATAAAGATTTTTATTTTATTGCCTGTTTTGTTAATAAATACCGCATCGCTTAAATTTTTTATTATTTTATAACCTTTACCGTGATATTTTAAATGCAGGGCATTTGAAATATCATGTTTGTTAAAACCCTTTGTATCATCTTCATAAAGTAATTTTAACATAAATGTATTTTTTAAAATAGTAATTTTTATTTTATGGTTATAACTGTTTTTTATTTTAGGAAACTGAATCAGTTTTTTATCTTCTTTATCTTTTTTGGTATCTATTTTTAAAATTGAATGTTCTAATATATTCATAAATATTTCATGAAATATAAATATAATTTTTCCCTTTTGAGGGATATTACTGTTTTCAATTGTTTTTAATAATTCATTAAAATTATTTTTGGATATTATAAATTCTTTTTCAAAAATTTTTTTCATTTTAAAATTGTCTTTTCTAAATAAAAATATACTGACATCATCGCTTTGAATAGCTTTTTGTTTAAAATTTTTTACCAGATCTTTTAAAAAAACAATATTTGGAAAAATTTTAATAAACTGTTTATAAAAAACACCTTTATTGTTTTTTAAAGGGGATTCTATTAAACCGTCACTCGTTAATAACATTTTTTCAGGTAAATTAAACTGATCGATATTAACAGATGTTGTTTTTTGCCTGATAGGCAGATTATTTGCTTTTATTTTGCCTTTTTCTGTAAAAATCGGAGGAAGAGAAAAATTTGCATAATTTACTTTTTTATCTTTTATATAAATAAAATTGGCACATAATGCTTCACTGTCTATTAAAATTGATTTGACATATTCAACAAAATCGTTTAAAAGTTTTGAAAAATTAAAATCATTATATTCCAATGCTTTTTTTAAGGAATGTCTTACAAAACCGACAGAATTCATGGCGGTCATTGCGGCGGGAAGACCTTTGCCCATTGCATCAACGATTACACATAGATATTCGTTTTTTGTTAAACGTTTGGAATAAATCATATCACCGTTTAGTGTATCTTTAGGTTGATAATATACATCAAAAAGATAATTATTATCAAAGAACATTTCCAATTCATTTTCTGTAAGCTTCATCTGTTTTTTTAAAGCTTTTTCTTCCTGCGTTTTATGATAATCCAATTTTTCCCTTTATTTATCATGGCCGTATTAGAATAATAACATAAATTAATCTAAAATTTTGTTATACTTTCATTAGTGACAGACACAATATAATTTAAAATGTGTCAGGAAAAATTGAAAATTAAAAAATATAAAATTAAAAATAAAATGAATAAAAAATAAGAAAGGATAAAAATGGCCAGAAAACCGAGAGTAAATGACCCCGGTTTTTATCATATAGTAAATAGAGGTGTAAACGGGGCTGAAATTTTTATTGAAAAAGAAGATTATTATAAATTTTTATCATTGATGCTTAAAACCAAATATGATTACAATATTACTTTTCACGCATTTACAATTTTACCGAATCATTATCATCTGTTGATTCAAACTCATGAAGCCAATTTGAGTGAGGCTATGAGACTGTTAAACAGTGCATATGCGGCCTGGTATAACTATAAAAGCGGAAGAATAGGGCATTTGTGGAAAGGCAGGTTTGACAGTTTTATGCTTTTTGATGAAGACCATTTCTGGAAGGTGGTTAAATATATAGAAAGAAACGCATTAGTTTTGGGACTAGTTGATGATATAACTCAGTGGCCTTATCAGTCGCTGTATTTAAGACTTCATAAAACAAAATTTAATGAAATAATAGAAGGCAGTAAAATACTTTCAAAACCGGTTGACGAATATATCGAGTGGTTAAATAAACCACTTGAGAAATTTGAAATAGAAGAAATTTACAAAGAACCTAAAATTGTAAAAATGGAAGACGGAAGTTTGAAAGTTGTAAGAAAAAAAATAGCAGATTTTTTTAATGAATTTCCTGATAATAAAGCAAAAGCTATTAAAGAAGCTAAAAAAGCGGGATACAAATATACCGAAATTGCGAGATACCTTGGTGTCAGTAATTCTTATATACAAAAAATTTTAAAAACAAGTAAAGAGGATTAATCCTCTTAAAGTTTCGAAGCGATTAATTGAGTTAATTCTAACACTCTTTTTGCATATCCGAATTCATTATCATACCAAGCCAAGATTTTAACTTTGTTTCCATCGGCCACTGCGGTTGAAAGTCCGTCAATTATACTTGAGTGAGGATTATTAATCATATCAGTTGATACAACTTCATCATAAGTGATATCCAAAATTCCATTTAAATAAGTTTTTGCTGCTTCTTCAAAAGCTTTGTTTACTTCATCTGCCGTTACTTCTTTTTTAAGAGTTGCTGAAATGTCTGTTACAGCTACATCTGCCACCGGAACCCTCAGAGCCATTGCATGCATTTTTCCTTTCAGTGACGGGATAACCTCGATTGTAGCTTTTGCGGCACCGGTAGTTGTAGGGATAATGTTAACTGCAGCGGCTCTTCCGCGTCTGTGTTTTCCAGGTTTTTTCTTATCAATTGTAACCTGGCTTGAAGTATATGCATGAACAGTTGTAACCAGTGCGCTTTCAACTCCGAATATGTCTTCAAGCACTTTCATTGCAGGGGCTAGTGAGTTTGTGGTACAGCTAGCATTGGATACAACGTGATGGTTTGCGGGGTCGTATTCATCATGATTTACACCTAATACGAAAGTGTGGTCAACTTCTTTCCCCGGTGCTGTAATTACCACTTTTTTAGCTCCGGCTTTTAAATGTTTAGCAGCATCATCTCTTTTTGTAAATTTTCCTGTAGCTTCTATTACAATATCAATTCCCATTTCTGCCCAAGGTAGTTTTTCTGGGTCCCTTTCGCTTACTACTTTAATTTCTTTTCCATCAATAATTAAAGAATTATCAGTATATTCAACATTTGCGGGAAATTTTCCGTGAACGGAGTCAAATTTCAGCATATATGCTAAATCTTCTGGAGTTCCACTTCCTCCGTTTGCCACTACTATATCCACATTTTCAGGTTTGTTTTCAACATAATGCCAAAGAACCATTTTACCGATTCTTCCAAGACCGTTTATTGCTACTTTTGCCATTTCGTCACCCTTTTTTATAAAATTATATCATACTTATAAAGTCTTTAAGTATTGTTGAGTGGTCAAAAACTAATTCTTTGAAAGGAATATCTTCAAGTTTAAAAACAAAAGTTTCTTTTGCATCGTCTCCGGCTTTTGGCAGAGCGTTTGCAGAACATACAAATACGGCACTTGCTGTGTGCATTCTCGGGTCTCTATTTGGATTGGAATAAACTCCTAGCAGTTTTTCTATTTTTACATCTAAATTTATCTCTTCTTTCATTTCCCTTTTTAGTGCATTTTCAACATTTTCTCCATAATCTACAAAACCGCCGGGCAAGGCAAATCCAAGAGGAGGATTTTTTCTTTTTATTAATACAATTCCCTTAAATTCAGGTGCAAAAATTTTAACTATTCCGTCAACCGTTAAAAAAGGAGTCGGTTTTATCCAGTGGGGTATATTTAATTTTTCAAACTCCTCACAAATTCTTAATTTTCCATTTTCCATTTTCAATTATCCATTAATTAAAGTCCCGCTTCTTTTAGCGCCTCAGCCTGGTAATGGGCGATAAGAGGGTCTATTATTTCATCAAAAAGCCCCTCATTCATAATTTGTTCAAGCCTGTAAAGCGTCAGTCCGATTCTGTGGTCTGTTATTCTGTTTTGAGGATAGTTGTATGTTCTGATTCTTTCGCTCCTGTCCCCGCTTCCAACCTGACTTTTTCTGGTCTCTCCGATTTGGGCAAGTCTTTGCTGTTCATAATATTCAAAAAGTCTGGCTTTTAGTATCTGCATAGCTTTTTCTTTATTTCTCTGCTGAGACCTTTCATCCTGCATTGATACTGTAATTCCGGTTGGAGTATGTGTGATTCTTACTGCACTTTCAGTTTTATTTACGTGCTGGCCTCCGGCTCCTCCCGCTCTCATAACTTCAATTTTAAGGTCTTTTGGATCTATTTCAATATCCACGTCGTCAACTTCAGGCATAACAGCAACTGTTACTGCCGAGGTGTGGATTCTACCTTGTGATTCAGTTTCCGGAATTCTTTGTACCCTGTGGGTACCGCCTTCATATTTTAGCCTTGAATAAGCCCCTTCGCCTTTTATTAAAACAATTACTTCTTTGTATCCCCCGATATCGTTTTTGCTCTCACTTACAATTTCCGCCTTCCAGCCCCTATTGTCGGCATATTTTAAATAAGCTTTTAATAAATCTCCGACAAATAAGGCAGCTTCATCTCCTCCCGTTCCGGCTCTGATTTCTAAGAAAATATTTTTATCATCATTTGGATCTTTTGGAAGCAGAAGAATTTTTATCTCTTCTTCAAGTTTAGGGAGTTTGTTTTCGGCCTCTTTTAGTTCTTCTTTTGCAAGTTCTGCCATTTCAGGGTCGTCAAGCATTGATTTTGCTTCTTCAATTGTATTTAATGTATTTTCATATTCTTTTGCTTTGTTTACAATTTCTTCGAGATGTTTTGCTTCGCGGGATAGTTTTGTCATCTGTTTTATATCTTTTGTTATTTCGGGAGATGATAATTTTTGATTTATTTCATTATATTTTTCGATAAAGGGTTGTAGTTTTTCAAGTAGCATATTTGTCCTTTGGAATTAAAAGTTAAAAATGCAAAATGAAAAATATAAAATTCACTTTACATTTTTAACTTAGTTGTAAAAAAGTTTTAAAAGAAAGAAAAGGGGAAAAATTAAGCGCTAGGTTCGATTGATTTTACTAAATGGTGAAGTCTAGAAATTTTTCTTCTTGCTGTATTTTTCTTTAAAATGCCTTTATTAATGTATCCTTGGAATTTTTTATTAGCTACTTTCCATGCTTCCAAAGCCGCTTCATAATTTCCTTCAGCCACTGCATTTTCAACTTTTTTAGTGATTGTTTTGATTCTTGTTCTATAGTATCTGTTTCTTTCTGTTCTTTTTTTGGTTTGTCTTATTCTCTTAAGAGCTGATTTGTTATTTGCCATTTATATCCTTTTTTGAAGCGTATTTTATAAAAATTTGGTAAAATTTGCAAATTAATATTTCACTAACAAAAGGAAAAGAATGAATTTATTTGGAACCGATGGAGTCAGAGGCAAAGCAGGAGAGTTTATTACCCCGTTTTTGGCTACAAAAATTGCCATGGCGTTTGCTGAAACTATTGATAAGAAAACAGGAAAAATTTTGGTTGGAAAAGATACAAGAAGAAGCGGATACATGATTGAAAATGCAATAGTTTCAGGGCTTACCGCTATAGGATATAATGTTATACAAATCGGCCCTATGCCCACACCTGCGGTTGCTTTTTTGACAGAAGATATGAGATGTGACGGTGGGATAATGATAAGTGCCAGTCATAATCCATATTATGATAACGGGATTAAATTTTTTGACTCTACCGGTAATAAACTTGACAGCAAAATTGAGGAAAAAATAGAAAAAAGATATTTTGAAAACAATTTTTCCTTAAAAACAGGAAAAGAAATAGGAAAAAGTAAAAGAATAGATGATGTTATAGGCAGATATATAGTTCATATTAAATCATCTTTTCCAAAACATCTCAATTTAAGCGGAGTCAGAATAGTGTTGGATACGGCAAACGGTGCAGCATATAAAGTTGCTCCAACAATTTTCGAAGAATTAGGTGCAGATGTGATTACAATTAACAATGAACCGAACGGATTTAATATAAACTCGAATGCAGGGGCTATGCATCCTGAATTTTTAGCTGAAAAAGTAAAAGAATACAGGGCTGATATAGGGTTTGCTCTTGATGGTGATGCTGACAGGTTGGTGGTTGTTGATGAAAACGGGGAAGTTGTGGATGGAGATAAACTTTTAGGGGCACTGGCTTTTTATCTTTATAAAAATAAAAAACTCTCAACCAATAAAATTGTGGTAACCGTTATGAGTAATTCCGCTCTTGATAAATTTTTGAATCAATTTGGAATAGAGGTTCTAAGAAGCAATGTTGGTGATAAAAATGTATTGGAACTTATGAAAAAAGAGGGTGTTAATTTTGGAGGTGAGCAGTCCGGGCATATAATTTTCAGTGATTATGCAAAAACAGGTGACGGATTAGTAAGCGCTCTTCAGGTATGTGCATATCTGCTTGAATCTGGTAAAAGTGCAAGTGAAGCTTTTAATCTTTTTGAGCTGTATCCGCAAATTCAAGCAAATATTAATGTGATAGAAAAAATTCCTCTTGAAAAAATAGAAGGAGCAAAAGAAATTTTGAAAGAAGTGGAAAATAACGGATTTAGACATTTGGTAAGATATTCCGGTACTGAAAATAAATTAAGATTATTGATAGAAGGTGAGAATGAAAAAAAAGCAAAAGAACTTTTAAATAAACTCATTGAATTTTTTAAAAAGAAACTCTCTTAAATGGATAATGGATAATGCATAATGGAAAATTGATAAAATTTTTATTAGTTTTTCTTTTTATTTTTGTCATTGACCAAATAATTAAACTTGCTTTTTTAAACGGATTTGAGTGGCAAAGTAAATGCATTTCTTTAACTCTTGCAATAAACAAAGGTGTTGCTTTTTCAATGTTCAGTTTTCTGGGCAGTTATTTAAAATATATTCAGTCGGTTTTAATAATTTTTTTAGGTTTTTATTTTATAAAGGAAAAAGTTATTTATAAACATCCGGTTATCAGTGGAATTTTATTTGGTGCTGCGTTATCCAATCTGTTTGATAGGTTTATAAGAGGAGGGGTGGTTGATTATGTATACTGGCACTGCGGATTTGATTTTGCAATTTTTAATTTTGCCGATACAATGATTGATTTGAGTATAATTCTCTTTGCATACTTGGCACTGACTAAATATAGATAAAAAAACTACAAAGATAAAAATATTCAGCTCAGTGCTTCATTTTGCTTTGCAACACTCAAATTTTACTAAAAATTGCAAACGTAAGCGCCCTAAGGGTTGAGTGCAATTTTTTAAACGCAAAATTTTCGTTAAATTTCGCAACGCTGTAATATTTTTATCTTTTAGTTATTTAGTTAGTACCTGTATACTTTTATTTTATAAAAAAAAATGATAAAATTTCAAACCAGGTCGCATAGCTCAGTTGGTAGAGCACTACCTTGACATGGTAGGGGTCACAGGTTCGAGTCCTGTTGCGACCACCAGCTATTCAATATAAAATTGAAAATGTAAAATTTAAAATAAATTAAATTGTGTCAGTCACTAAAAGGTTAAAAATGAAACTTGAAATTCAAAATGTAGGGACCATAGAAATAAAAAACATAGTATTGGATTTTAACGGAACAATTGCAAAAGACGGAAGAGTTTATGAAGAAATTAAAGATAAAATTATAAAACTTGCTAAAAATTTTGACATATATGTTTTAACTTCAGACACACACGGAAATGCTAAAAAAGAATTATCTGAACTTCCTGTAAAACTTCAAATTTTAAAAACTTCCAATCACACTGAAGAAAAAAAAGAATTTGTAGAAAATTTAAAAAACACGTTTGCCGTGGGGAATGGAAGTAATGATTCATTAATGTTAAAAGTGGCTGATATAGGAGTTTGTGTAATAAATGACGAAGGGGTAAGCTCTAAATCAATTATAAATTGTGATATTTTATGCAAATCTATAATTGATGCTTTAAATCTTTTAGAATATCCAAAAAGGATTGTCGCTACTTTAAGAGGATAAGTTTTTTTATGATTTTTAAAGCTTCGTCTTTACTTAAATTATTAAAATTCATTACTAAAATTTCAGGATTTTCAGGATTGTTTTTTAATAAAACTGTTATATTCCCCCCTTCTTTATCATAACTGATAATAGCTTTATGTTTGTTTATTGAAGTGGTTTGTGTAACTTCCCCGTTTGTTTCTATTTTTAAATTTTGCATAAATACTGGAAAAATCTGCATGGCAAAAGTTCCTGTAACTATGCTGAGTGAAAAAGTTTTATTATTATATTGATAATCCCTTTCTGCCTGTGAACTTTGAATATCATTCATCTCTATATTCATACCGTTACATTTGTCAGTTGCTACATATACATCAATTTTATCAGGCAAATTTTTGCACAAATCTTTATAATCAGCTGCGAATAAAAGAATGAAAGAGAAAAGAAGAAAAATAAATTTTTTCATAATAAGTCTTTATTTTAGAGTATAAATTTTAATATCATCTATTAATGCGTCGCCGCTTTGATAAAAACAGATATAACCTGCAGAATTTAACATTTTGTCATTATCGTTTATTTCAATAATAAGTGAATTGTCTTCATAAACTTTTATATTATTATCTTTTACGTAAATATCTACTTTATCCCACTTTCTTTTAGGAATTTTTATACTATTGTCCGCAATTGTTGTTGTAGAATCGCTTGTTTTTTTCTTGATTACTGCATGACCTCTGGTGTTAAGCCATATTCTATATGCATAATAAGGATTTTCATGTTTTCTTATATCTAGGTTAACTTCACATTCATAAATTCTATCCCTTGTGTTTAGTATATAAAAACTTAAATGAAAATTTCTTAATTTATATTTTTTTAAACATATATGTGCATCAGAGTAGCCTCTAAACTTTAATACTTTACCAAGTTGACCATTTGGCTGTGTGGCAATTTTTATATTAGCTGTTTTTCCGCTCCAAGGTCCAAAAGGTGCAGTCTGTCCGATTCCGTATTTTTCAAAATCTTCTGAGAATATTAATTTTTCTTTTGGTTTAGGTTTTTCTTGATAAACCCCTGTTGAGCCTGAATTATAACTTTGATTTTGACTTACAGGGTGTCCTGTAGCATCATATCTGTAATAATTATCTGGAACTAATTTGGAAATAGCTTTTACCGCATTATCAATCATAACCCTTATGGCTTTTTCCATTGGAGTATTTTTATAAACGCTAAGACCACCACCTAATATGGCACCTCTTGTATATGCTCCTCCTAATCCTCCTATATTCCATTTACTAGCCTGTCCTTCAACTCTTGTAGCATTTATAATTCTACCTGTTCTTGTATCTATAAGTCTTATGTCTGCTGCAATGTAAGCTTCGTTTTTCCCAAATTTAATTCCACCAATAAAAGGCACTCCACTTGGAATCACAATACCTCCGGCCCCAATTCCGCCTGCTTTTGGTTCAAATGCTGTAATAGCCCCTACTACTAAAATATCAGCACCTTCAAGATTTTTTGTAGGTCTGTTTCTTACAGTGCCCAAATTATATTCTTTTTCAATTGCCTCGAGCCCCTCTCCTCTTTCAAGAACAATAAATCTTCCTGAATTAAATAGCGCAGTTGTAAGCATATCTGCAATACCTGTACCGATTTCTCCGTTACATTTTGCAGCTTTACATTTAAATGAAGCCACTGCAATTCTTGCTTTTGGTCCATGATATTTTGCAATTTCATTTATATTTTGACCTGACGTTGAAACATTTGTGGTAATTTCACCGCATCCTAAAAAAAACAGAATCGGCAGAAATAATAAATACCATTTTTTCATCTTTTCTCCTTTTTGATAGATACTAATATATTAAATTATATAATAAAAGTAATATTAAAGTCAAATTAAATTTTTATAAAAGTATCCTCTTATTTTTGGAGGGATTTTTCCTTTTCTCATTTTTTCTTTAAATTTTTTTGGTATCGGAAGTTTAATGTAAGGGGAAATATAGATATGTTTTTCATTTGAGTCAATTGCAATTTTTCCCTGAATTACACAGCTGAAATTTGTTTTTTTAATTTCCTCTCTTTGTTTTGAAGTTAACAAAACTCCTAATTTTTTTATAATTTTATCTGCGATTCTTATGTCGATTTGGGGATTTGATTTTTCAAAAAAATACATTTTTTTTTGTCTGTTTATTCTTTTGTCAAACAGCAGTTTTTTATCTTTTTGCAGATATTCAAAACTCTTTTTGACGCCATTGGCAAACAATGAAATAAACTCGTTTGAAAACTTATGTCTTATTAAATTTCTTTTAAATTTGACATTACTATTACTTTCATCATAGAAATATTTAACACCTAATTCATTAAGATATGTTAATATTTCATCACGAGATATGTTATAAAACGGTCTATATATTTTATAAAAATCTCTCTCCTCCTTTTCGTCCATTGCTACTAATTCATTGAGCCCCGCCCCTTTGCTAAACTGCATTAAAAACCATTCAAATCTGTCGTTTAACTGATGCGCTAAAAACAGATTTTCATAACCGTGTTTTTTAATAATTTCCTCAAAAAATTTATATCTGCAATCCCTAGCCTCTTTTTCACTGAATTTTTCTAAAAAGCAGTCTTTTACATATATTTTTTTATTATATTTTTTTGCAAGTTCTTTGGCATAAGCCACTTCTTCATTACTTTGGACTCTTGTGTGATAATTGACAATGGCAATGTCAAAAGGGATGTTTCTTTCAAGCAGATAAAAAAACAAAGCCGTCGAATCAACTCCGGCAGAAAAGGCTAAAAGATTATTTTGATTTTGTAATTTTTCCAATTAACTCTTCTCCTGCAAGTTCTTTAATTTCTACATTATATAAATTTCCAACTTCAAGATTTTCAACTTCACTTTCGTTTATTAAAATATCCCCGTCAACCTCAGGTGCCCATAGTTTTGGTCTTACAGTATAAAAAAGTCCATCTTCAGTTAGTCCGTCAAAATAGCATTTACAAATTTTACCTATATATTTTTTAAAAGAATTTATAGTTGTTTTTTTTACAATCTTTTCAATCTCTTTAAGTCTTTTTTCTATAATTTCAGGAGGTATTTTATCTTTTCTTTTGTAAGCTGCAGTATCTTCTTCGTCTGAATATGCAAAAACATTCACCCTGTCAAATTTATACTCTTTTAGAAATTTTTTAAGCTCCTCAAAATCTTCCTCACTCTCACCCGGATGGCCCACAATTACAGAAGTTCTTACAAATGAAAATTCTTTTCTCATTTCTTTAAGCAGGGATTTTAATTTATCAACACTTCCCGGTCTTTTCATAATTTTTAGCATTTTAGGGCTTATATGCTGAATCGGCAGGTCAAAATAATTTTCCACTACAGGTGAGGCAAAAATTCTGTTTATCAGTTTTTTTGTTGTGGTTGCAGGGTAAAGATAAAGAATTCTAACAGTAATTCCCTCTATTTTATCAATTTCATCAATAAGTTTAATCAGTCCGTCTTTTATTCCAAAATCTTTTAAGTACGAGCTGCTGTCCTGACTTGCAAGTGAAAAATCCTTATAGCCTTTATTTTTTAGTCTTTTTATTTCATCAATTATTTCTTCAACAGGTCGTGACTGAAGCCTACCTTTAAAATTTGGAATGGCACAGAATGCACATTTTTGATTGCAGCCTTCGCTTAGTTTGATATACGCATGATAACTGCTGCCTGTAATTATTCTCTCTTCATTATGGATTAAATATACATTAGGGCTGAACTTGGATTTTCTTTCTTTAACCAACTCGTCAATTCTATTAAAATCTCCGACACCGCTCCATATATCTACTTCAGGCATTTCTTTTGGCAAAATATCTTTATATCTTTCACTGAGGCAACCTGTAACCGCCAGAAGTGCATTTTCTTTTTTAAATTGTGCTAGGCTTAAAATTGTTTCAATGCTTTCTTCTTTTGCCGCTTCTATAAATCCACAGGTATTTACTATTATTACGTCTGCTTCATTAGGATTATTGGTAAGTTCATAATCTTTAAGACGTCCTAACATTACTTCCGAATCTATTAAATTTTTAACGCATCCAAGAGATGCCAAATAAAGTTTTTTCAATCTTTTCCTTTTTTGATTTATTTTATCAAAGTGATATAATTAAATCAATAAAAATTTACAAAAGGCGCGATGTGGATAAGGCAGGTTTGATAATAGGTTTGATTTTAGCAGTTGCAGGACTTTATTATATTGATGAAAACATTTTACTTTCATTTGAATTAAATCAAAGCAAATGGTTTGGCAGATATGTTTTTTTTGCGACGTTTAATGTTTTGATTTTATGGGTTTTATGGGTGTTTTATAAAAAATTTGGAGGATTGCTTAAAATTACGATGCCTGTTCTTTTTGGAATTATAGTTTTATTTATAGGTATAAAACTTGCGTAAAATTGTTTTTCTTATATTCATTTTAAATATTCTTTTTGCAGATACTTTAGTAGTGGATAAAGATACCAATAATCCTTGTGTCAGTGGGGATAATTATTATTCAAGCATACAAGATGCTATGAATCACGCCTCAAATGGAGATATAATAAAAATATGTCCCGGGGAATATGATGAAAGTATAGAATGGAAACATCAAAATATTACACTTGAGGGTGCAAGTGGGAATAGAGATGATGTAAAAGTGGTTGCAAATTCTGGAAAAAATGCAATATATTCTAATATCAATCCTGCAAATGTTACAATAAAATATATTACTTTTAAATCAGACAATAAAAAAGGTATTTATTTCGATAAAAAAGTAAATGGTAAATTAATTATTTCAGATATTAATATTACTTCAAAAGAAGAGGCACTTTTGGTTGATTTAGATATTGATGATAATGTTAATATTAGTAATTCTGTTTTCAATTCAAAAGAAGAGTCAGGAATTCATTTTAAAGGAAATTTAAAAGGAAATTTATTAATATCTGATATAAATATCACATCTGAAAAAGAATCGTTTTTGGTTGATAATGAAGTTGGTAAAGACGTAGAAATAAAAGATTCTTTTTTTCATTCTAATAATGAAATAGGTATTTATTTTGATGAGAATATAAAAGGAAATTTAAAAGTTTTTGATGTTAATATTACTTCTGAAAAAGAAGGTTTTAGAGTTGATAATAAAATTGATGGAAATGTTAATATAAATAATACAGATTTTAAATCAAATAAAGAAACAAGTCTTCTTTTTAAAGGACGCGTTGGGGGAGATGTAAATTTAAGTAATTCAATTTTTAAATCAAATGAAAAAAAAGGTATTTATTTTGATTTAGATATTAAGGGAAGTTTAACAATTTATGATGTTAATGTTTCTTCAAAAGAAGAAGGTTTTTTGATCGATAACGGTGTAAATGATGTAAAAATTAAATTTAGTGAATTTAATTCAACTGAGAAAGATGGTGCAAAATTAAAACTTGATGATGATACGTCAGTTGAAATTAAAAACAATCATTTCAAAACAGATGATGATGGTTCATATGGTCTAACGATTGATATGAGAAATTCAGACGATGTACATATAAATAATAACTGTTTTTATGGTAAAGATGTAAATCATTTAGCATGTACAAATGGAAAAAATTATGATTGGAACAATAATTATTGGGATGGTTTTAGTGGCGATACTTACAAAAATGATGATTGTAATATAGAAGATGATAATCCACTTTTAAGCTGTCAAAATTTAGAATGTAAAATATCTTCAGATATAACTATTACTCCATTAGAATTTGAAGGAGGAACTTTAATTATTGAAAATACTTATGAAACTCCTCAATGGACACATGTGGATTTTAATAAGTCTTTTAGTGAACCACCTGTTGTTTTTGTAATCGCTGATGTAAACGGTTCTCAGCCAGCTGCACCTAGAATTCGAAATATTACTTCTACAGGTTTCGACGTGATTATGGCGGAACCTCAAGGAGAAGACGGACCGCATTATACTCAATCTGTAAGTTATCTTGCAGTAAATAAAGGTATACATAAAATAGGAAATACATATATTCAAGTAGGAACTTTAAATACTAAAAAATATCAGCAACATTCAACTGGTAAAAAAACTTTAGATGTAGATGAATGGGAAAAAATAGATACAATTTTTTCAGAATGTAAACCTGTAGTGGTGGCAGGTATTCAAACATTAAATAATGAAGTAGGATTAGATAGGCATGAAGATGGAAAAATCATACGCTCAATTCCGTTTTTGACAACAGCAATTGATGTTAATGACAGTGGAGTTTATTTGTCACTTGAGAGGAGTGAAACGCATGAGAGTACTTTTAAGCATGATGGTGTTATCAATAATAAAGAAACAATTGGTTATATGATTGCTCCTGCTAATATTCAAGATAGTGTAGTAGATGATTATGGACATAAAATATTATTTGAAACAATCAGAAAAGAAAATTATTTTGTAGGTTGGGATAATGAGTGTAAATCAGTTAATTTTAGAAATAAATATAATTCTGTTCCGTTAATTGCTGCAAATAAAAATTCTAAAAATGGGATAGATGGCGGATGGTTTAGAAGATGTGTGTTAGATAAAACAAAAGTCGGATTTAAAATTGATGAAGATGGATCTAGTAGTTCAAAAGAAGAATATGATTATAATTCAAGTTATCAGGACAAAGAAAGAAAACATATTGAAGAGACAGGAGGAATATTTGTTTTTTCAGGTAATATTGTGATAAGAGAAACACCATCAAAAACATATAAATTTGATGCTTGGGATATAAATAGAAATATAAATGATAGAAATATTTCTACAAAAATTGTAAATAAAGAATTTGATGTGACTATCGCTTCTTTGAATGAAAATGGGGATGCTTTACAGGAATTCAATGGGACAGTGTGCAGTAAAATTACAAGTGATAATTATAATAGTAATTGGAATAAAGCATTATGGAATAATGAAAAAGAAAAAAATATAAGTTTTAAAATTCCAAATGCAATAAAAAAAGCTAAAGTTACTATTCAATGGAAAGAGCATGCAGATGTAAATTGTCCAGTAAATGATGGAAATGAGTCTAACTCAAGTGATGATTTTGCCGTGCGTCCAAATAAATTTGTTATTACTAATATTCCTTCAAAAATTATTGCAGGAAAAGAATTTAATATTACATTAAAAGCTCTTGATTATGAAAATATTCCCGCAAAAGATTATAATGAAACCGTTAATATTAATGGGAACAGTCCCGATTTGGAATATAATATTTCAAAAATCAATTGTGATAACGGTGATTTGGAAATCGTAAACGGGGGTGATTTTAAAAACGGAGAAGCAAATATTACTTTAAAATACAGTGAAGTTGGAAATGTTGATTTAACTCTTAAAGAAGTCAACGGTAGTGAATTTGCAAAAGTTGATAGTGATGATACATCTTTAAATAACAGATTGATTTTAGCTTATAAGACAAAAATTTCTGTAAATCCTGATCATTTTAAAATAAGTGCGAATCTTAGTAACTATGATGATAATTTTACATATTTAGATAATGGTTTGAATCTATATTCAATTTTAGACATTAATATAACAGCTGAAAATAAAGATAATGAAATTACAAAAAATTATAATAAAGACTGCTATGCAAAAGATATAGATATAAATATTTCAAAAATATTTACACCTGAGCCTAATTTGAATAATTTAATTTATTATTATAAAGATGCTGGAAATAACACTTCTGAGAAAAGTGTTCAGGATATCAATAAAACTATCCAAATACATTATAAAGATACCAATTTTACTACAGAGGACAACGGTTCAACCAGAATAACCCTGTTTATTAATTTTGACAGAAACAGCTCAAAAACTGTGAATCCTTTTGATATGAATATTAGTGAAATAAACGTAAGTGACGGCAGTACAAATGGAAAAATGCAAAAAATAGGAAAGGCGCTTTATTATTATGGAAATTTAGTGCTTTTTGATGAAATTGCAAATAGGGATGAATTTGATACAAGGGATGATTATTTTATAGTTTATGACAATAACGGAAGTGATGATAAACTGCCGTCAAATAATGCGGTACTTCCTGAATGGTATTTAAACGGTTTTCATAAAAGCAAAGACGGAAATATAAGCGGTATGGTTGTTTCAAGTGATTATAATGCGTCTAATCAGATAAATGGAGTTGAAGTTAGTGTAAATTCAATAAACAATGGTAAAGTAACTTTTCATATCAAACGAACTGATACTTCAATAAATTTTGCGGTAATTCATTTATTGGAACCTAGTTTAAAATGGCTGTGGTATTCAAAATACGGGGATGAATATAATATTTCAAATGATTCTTCATGTGTCAATCATTTTTGTTTTACAATAACCTGGGAAAACAGTAATGAAAACGGAATTATAAAAAGTGGAGTTATAACTGGCACTGAATCAAATACGACTGAAAACAATGTGACAAAAAGAGGAGTTAAGATTTTTAGATAAAAATATTATCAATTAGTCTTGTTTCTCCTACTTTTGCTGCAATTAAAATAATAGTATTTCCCGGAATTATTTCTTTTATATAATTAAAATCCCTGTCAACAAAGGCTATATACTGCATTTCATCAACATCTAAAATTTTTAGCATTTCTTCTTTTATTTTTTCCGTGTCTTTAATTGATGCTGAGAGTTTTGCAGCTCTTTTTAGTGCTTTTGAAATACTCAGAGCCCTATTTCTTTCAATTTCGCTTAAATATATGTTTCTGCTTGAGAGAGCCAGTCCGTCTTTTTCCCTTACTGTGTCACATTCTATTATTTCAATGTCAAAAAAGAAGTTTTTTACCATCTGTTTAATTAAATATAGCTGCTGTGCATCTTTTTTCCCAAAATATGCCCTTGTTGGGCGGATAATATTAAAAAGTTTATTTACAACCTGCAAAACACCGTCAAAATGTCCCGGTCTGAAAAAACCTTCAAGAATATAGCCTTTTACTTTCGGGGCTTTTATTAAAATTTCATCTTCACTGTACATATTCTCGGGTGTCGGAGTAAAAACGGCATCTACCCCCGCACGTTTACATATTTCAAAGTCCGCTTCAAGCCTTCTTGGGTATTTGTTAAAATCCTCCCCGGGTAAAAACTGGGTAGGGTTTACAAATATTGAAACTATTACAAAATCATTTTCGCTTTTAGCTTTTTTGATTAAACTCAAATGCCCTTCGTGTAATGCGCCCATTGTAGGTACAAATCCGACAGAACCTTTTAGAGATTTTCTGTATTCTGAGGCTTTGGCAGGTGAATTCAAAATTTTCATAGCAGGCCTTTTTTGGTAGAATTATATAAAAAAAACAAGGAATGTGATGGACGCATTTGAATATTCAGAACTTATTAAAGAACTTGAAAATAAATTAAACAATATAAAGGCTATTTTAAAACCTGAGATAATAAAAAAAAGACTCTCTGAAATAGAGAAAATGGAAAATGATCCTGAATTTTGGAATGATCCTAAAAAAAGTGCAAAAATCCAAAAAGAAAAAAATATTTTAACTAAAAAATTAAATCAGTTTCTTGAAGTTGAAAAAGAACTTATGGACAATAAGGATATGTATGAATTAGCCAGCATGGAAGAAGATGAAGATACTTTAAATGAAGTTTTTGAAGAAGCCGAGAAGCTTAAAAATAAAATTAGAGAACTTGAAATCGAAGTAATGCTAAGTGATGAAAACGATGCTAAAAATGCGATTATCACCATTCACCCGGGTGCCGGCGGGACAGAAAGCCACGACTGGGCCAGCATGCTTTACAGGATGTATTTAAGGTTTGCTGAGAGAAAAGGCTGGAAGGTAAAAGTGCTTGATTATCAGGCTGGTGATGAAGCCGGAATAAAAGATGCCACTATTTTGGTAGAGGGCGATAATGCATATGGTTATTTAAAGGCGGAAAACGGAATTCACAGGCTTGTGAGGGTTTCACCGTTTGACAGCGGTGGAAGGCGTCACACATCATTCGCTTCAGTTCAGGTTTCCCCTGAAATTGATGATGATATAGAAATCGAAATAGACCCAAAAGATATAAGACTCGATGTGTTCAGGGCGAGCGGGGCCGGAGGTCAGCACGTAAACAAAACTGAAAGTGCTGTAAGGATTACCCATATTCCAACGGGAATAGTGGTTTCCTGTCAGCAGGACAGAAGTCAGCATAAAAATAAAGAGATGGCATTTAAAATGTTAAAGTCAAAACTTTATGAACTGGAACTTGAAAAAAGAAAAGCTGAGGAAGACGGAAAACCCAAAGATGAAATGGGTTGGGGGCATCAGATTAGAAGTTATGTACTTTTCCCTTATCAGCAAATAAAAGATAATAGAAGTAACAAGGCATATTCAAAAGTCGACGATATATTAGACGGAGACTTGCAGGAAGTTATAGAAGATGTGCTAATTTCTCAGAAGGAGAAAAGCTGAAAAAAGCATTAACTTTAATAGAACTTATTTTTACCATGGTTATAATAGCCTTTACTTTTAGTGTAATTCCAAAGATTATAGAAGTTTCAAATAAATCTTTGGAATTTTCTAAAAAAGAAGATGCGATTTTTAATATGATGAGTAAGGCAATGGATATTTCTTTAAAAGAATATGATGAAGAAAATACAAAATATGATGATATCCTGCTTACGGGAAACAGTAATGTTTTAGAATGCAATATTTCAACTAACTATAGAACAGGTGGGTTTAAAGGGGGGAGAAACTGTATAAATCATATAATGGAGAGTGATATAGGCTCCGATTCAAACGAGCCGCCTTTTGATGATGTGGATGACTATAATGGTTACAATGAAAAGGTAAAAAACGGACATACAACTTATGATATACATGTAACGGCAGGTTATACTGATGAATGGAATAGCTATAATAATGATAATTTAAATTTTATTTTTACAAACAGAAGTAATAATACCAAAACGAATATAAAAAGAATTGAAATAAAAGTTTCCCAAAAAAATCATATAATTTCTTCTGTAAAATATTATTCTGCAAATATAGGTCACATTAAAATCGGAAGTGTCTTATGGTAATGGAAAATTGAAAATGGATAATGGAAAATTTAAAAAAAGTTTTACTTTAATTGAAATGATTTTTGTTATTGTTATTTTGACTTTCATTGCTATTGGAAGTTTTAATCTGATTTCAAAATTATATAAAAGAAATTATATAGCAAAAACTACATCAGATTTTGAATATTTTTCCCAGCAGTTGACTGATCAGCTCTCAATTTTGCTTTATAACAGAATTCCTTTAAGCGTAATAGGATATGACGGTCATAATTTTAAATATATTGGTAATATAGATGAAAAAGACAATTTTCCAATAATTGAATGGATTGGAGAATTGGATGAAGCAAAAACAGGACTTAATTTAAGCGGATTTGCAGATTTATATGCAAGTAATAAACCGAAACTTAAAGCACTTGATTTTAATTCAGTTTTTATTAATGATATTTTGC
Organism: Lebetimonas natsushimae; assembly: GCF_002335445.1. NCBI lineage: Bacteria > Pseudomonadati > Campylobacterota > Epsilonproteobacteria > Nautiliales > Nautiliaceae > Lebetimonas > Lebetimonas natsushimae. The sequence goes on from NZ_BDME01000001.1 coordinate 327,993, forward strand.
ATAACAAATATAATACAGCAGACAATTTGGATAAATTAACGGCAATTATTTTTGCAGGTAGTTTTGATAAAGGGGAGGAAGAAGCGGAAAGTGATGAACAAAATGCATTTGGATGGCATGGAAATGAACATAAATATGTTTTTACTATTTCGAATTATTCGCAGAATGGAAGTAACTGCGATTTGAGTTTGGATAATACAGATAACAAAAGAATCTATGAAAAATTTTATTTAGCTGATTCCGCTTATACTTTAGCCCTTGGAAAAGATATTGATATAAATACTAAATGTATTCAAAATTTGCATTTAAAAAAGAGTAATATAAATAATACACTCTTTTTATTTTATAATTTTAGACCGTGGAGAGGTGAAACGTTTTGTGCGGATAATAACGGAAATCCCGAAGGCAATGTTACAGTTATGGCTCAAAATGTAAAAGGGTTTAAATTTAAAAAAGTAAATTCTCATCTTGAAATGTTTTTTACATTTTTCAAAAACAGGGGTGACATAAATATAAGTGTATCTAAACAAAAGGTAGTGTTTTGAGAAAAGGTATAGGGCTCGTCTGGGCGATTATAATTTTGCTTTTAATAGCTTCATTAATGGCTGCGGTTACAAAAATAGCTTTTTTCAGTGTAAAACATACAAGTGACAGTTATATGATACAAAGGGCTCAGCTTTTTATGCATAGTGCCATAGAAAATGCCATTTTAGCAATAGAAGGGTATGACAGAAGCAGCGGAAAATGTCTTAAAAAAATACATTTTACAGATGAAGATAAAAGATTTGAAGCCAATATTACCATACTCAGATATTATATTTATAAAAAATGTCCTGCAAATTGTGATGTTTGCATTCCTGTAAAAACCGATTTTTCAAACGGGTATGTTTTAATGGATGTAAAAGTGGCTAGTTTAAATAATGCAAAAAATGACAAGAAAAAAATTTTACTTGAAAAAGTAACCCTCCAAAGGCCTTAAATGAGAGCTTTTAGTTTAATAGAACTTATATTTGTATTGGTAATTATGGGAATACTTGCATTTGTGGGGATGCAGTTTATTCCAAACGAAACTCCATTAAGTGATGCAGAAATTCTAAAAAAACTTATTTTAAATAAAAAGACAAATGCTTTGGGTTATAAAATTTATGGTGAAAACAACGATACATGTATAAGACTCAGTAAAGGAGATATCAATAATGAAGAAAAACTCTCAAGAGTAAAGTATAAATTCAAATCAAGTATAAAAATTAATGGTTTAAGCAGTGATTTGTTGTGTTTTGATTATAAAGGCAGACCTTATGACGGAGAAGTTGATGAGAAAATGAAGAATCTGCTTAGAAATTTTGTTACAATAACATTAAATTATAAAAATAAAGAAAAAAATTTAACAATTTATCCAATGAGCGGAGATATAAGGTAATAAATGCAAAATATTTATTTTTTAACAAAAGAGTATATGTATGAATATGTAGACGGAAGAATTGTTAAAAAAGATTTAAAAAAAGAAAAAGGTATTTATACTTCAATTATATATTTTAAGGATATTTTTAACCATACTTTTAAACTACCCGCTGATTTGGACGAAGAAGAATTAATAATTAAAGCCGAAGAGACAGTGTTTAACGAAGCAACTCTTGATTTGACTAAAGAATATAAAATCAATTACAAATTTCAAAAATATGATGACTATTATTTAGTTGATGCTTTTATTGTTGAAGTTGATAAATTAAAAAATGAATTTTCTGAAATTTTAAAAACATTCAAATATATTGATTTTATAAGTGCTGCTCCTTTTGTTTTTGAAGAATATTATAATATAACAAATTTACCTCCTAAAAATGATGTTTTTGTCTATTTTACACCTAAAGATGCTTTTATAGTAGGATTTAAAAATAAAGAATTTGTATTTGTCAAAAGTCTTGATAAATTTTCTCTTCTTTCTATCCAAACTCAGTTGTCTGAAAAAGAGTTAATAAAAATTTTAGAAGAAAAAGGGTTAAATAAATCTCTTTATGAGAATGAAGAATTATATAATCAGATAAATAACTTTTTTTCACAATTTTTTATGAAGGTAAATAATTTATTAAATTATTCAAAAAATTTTTATCATTTTGATGAAATTAATCGAATATTTTTTTATTCAGATATAAATATTAATAATTTAACAGAGACTTATGAAAATTTTTGGAAATTAAGCGGAATTGAATTTAAAAAATTCGAAATTGACAGTGAATATGACCCGTTTGAGTATTGTGCAACTGTTTATAATGCCAAAAATTATTTAAACGATGAAGTGAATTTTAGTGTCTTTTTAAGACCTCCTAAATTTTATAAGACTGAGAGTGGAAAATTTATAATTTTTTCTGTTTTTATTTTGTTTTTAATTTTAGGTGATGCGGTGTATAAATATTATATAATTAATAATCAAGATGAAAAAATTTCTAAACTTCAATATTTTTATAATAAGAAAATAAAAGAAATTAAACTTACTAAACTCTATATCAAAAAATATGCGTCAAAAATAAAAAATGAAAAAGAAACGGTTTTAAATATTGAAAAGCAGATTGACGATATAGCCGACAAAATCAATTATTTATATTATATAAAAACAAAAGAACCTGTTTATAACAGATTTGCAGATATAATTAATTTTATAAATAAACGAAGGCTAAAAATTATAAAATTTGAAAAAGATGAAAATAGTTATAATATTCTTTTGAAGAGTTATAATGACAATTCACAATTAATTGCCGAGTTTATGAAATATTTAATAACTCTTGGTTATAAAGATGTTTCTTCAAAAAAAATAATTAATAATAATAATAATTATATAACTCAAATAAGGTTTTATAGTGAATAGATTAGAAGAATTTTTGCAAGATTTAGATAATAAAAATAAAATAATGCTTTATTTGTCTGTTGTTATAATTGGAATTATTATTTATTATAATTTTAATTACTCTTTTTTAAGTTCAAAAATAGATTCAAATCAGGAAAAAATTAAAAAATTGGAAAAAAGTTTAAATTTTTCAATTAAAAATTACAATATTAAATTAGCAAAATTAAAAAAAGAATATAAAAATTTATTAACAATAGAAAATGAAAAACTTCAGGATTTAGAATATTTAAATAAAAGAATTAATTTAAGTACTTTAAATGTAAATGATAAGAGTTTTTATTCTTTATTGGAAAAAATATTATCTAAAAGCTATGATGAGGGACTTACCCCTGATTTTTATATTCATAAAAATATTGATAGATTTAAAAAATATACTATTGATATTAATGGTTCAGTAGAGGTTTGTGATGAAAAGAATTTATTAAATTTTATAAAATATTTAGAATCAAGAAAATATATTAATAATCTTAGTAAATTTAAATTAGATATTAATAGTACCAATTATTTTATTAAATATAATATCTGGGGCTTGAAATGAGATATATTTTTTTATTCTTGGGTGTTGTTTTGTTTGCTGATATTTCAAATGTTTTACTTAAATTGGATAAAATAGAGAATTATAAGCCAGTGTTTAAAAAGATTTATTTTATAAAATGCAATAAAATAAAAAATGTATCTGAAAAATCAATTGTAAATAAACAATCCGAATTGAAATTAAAAGCAATTTTTAACAATAAAGCGCTAATTAATAATATGTGGGTAAAAAAGGGCGATTTAATAAACGGATTTAGGGTGATAAAAATTTATTCAAAAGAAGTTGTTTTAAAAAAAGAAAATAAAATTATTATATTAACGTTTAATAATAATTTATTAAAGGTAGAAAAATGAAAAAAATAATATTAATAATTTTAATATTTGCCTCTGTTTTTGCAAATAGCTGCAATAGAAAACTTTTTACAATTCATATAAAAAATCCTGTAAAATTCAGTGACGTTTTATCTGATGTTTCAAATGAATGTAATTTAAATATTATTATAAAAGATAATAAGGCATTAAATATTTTAAATTCTGATATTAATTTTGTAAATGTTGAAAATGTTACATTAAAAGATTTATTAGATACTTTATTTGATGTAAAAAATTTATTTTATAAAATAGACGGCAATAAATTATATATTTCTTATTATAAAACTAAAACATTCAAACTTGATTTTGTACCAAATTCCATAACAGGTGTGTCTAATGTAGATACTACAGATAATTCTGTAAAAACGGATTATAACTTTAATTTTTGGCAAAATTTACAAAATAATCTTGTAAATATTTTATCAAATATCGATAAAGATTATAAAAAGCCTGTAATTGATAAAAATGCCGGTCTTATTACTATAACTGCAAACAAAATTCAAATGGATAAAATAAAAAAATATCTAAATAAATTAAGTAATAGACTGCATAAAGAAGTTTTAATAGATGTAAAAATTTACAGTGTCGAGCTTTCTAAATCTCATCAGACTGGAATAGACTGGTCAAAATTAAATATTTCATTAACTGATTCTTCAGTCCCTATGAATCATTTTGCAAAAGAAACATTCGGTAAAGAATCTATTTTTAATACTGCTACATTTAATTTATCAGGGTTTTTAAATTTTTTGGCGCAAAATGGAAATGTTAATTCTATTTCAAATCCTAAAATTGTAACACTGAATAATCAAAAAGCTTTAATTAGAATAGGAGATACAATTTATTATAAATATGCTGATGAAATTACCACCGATTCTAATGGAAATCCTACTGCTTCGTATGAAATAAATTCTACTTTTGTAGGAGTTGTATTGGATATTACCCCGCAAATCAGTGATGATGAAGTTATTATACTCAGTATAAGTCCTAGAATCAGTTCTTTTAAAGATCCGAACCAATTAACAGATTCTAAAAGAGATATGCCTCCGGATACAAAAGATAATTCTTTAATTAGTGTTGTAAGAATGAAAGATAATCAGACATTAGTTCTTGGAGGGCTTATTACTGATGATTCAAATATTAAAGTAAACGGAGTGCCTGTTTTAAAAGAAATTCCGTTAATTAAATATCTTTTTTCTTCAAAAGAAGAAATAAGTTCAAAAAAAGAACTTGTTTTTGTAATTACACCTCATATAATAGATTTAAATACTGAAAAAACTTTAAAAGATTATGGATATAAAAAATTACCTACATTAGAGGATTTAAATGTTAAATGATTTAATACATGAATTTAGCGACAAAATAGATTTAAATGACTATTTCAGTTATGTTAGCTTTGAAATTATTAAAGAATCCATTATTTCTTCTAAATCAAACATAATATTTTTATTAGGTATACCCGGAAGTGGAAAAAGTTTTTTGTTAAATTATTTATATAACAATTTTAAGAATTATATTTTAATTGATGAAACATTCGAAAGTAAAGAAGAGTTTTTTAAAATTACCGGAGATATAGACAATAAAAAAATATTGATAGATGAAGCCCAGTTGCTTGATATCAAAATGTTGGAATTTTTAAGGACTCTCAGTGACAGAGGAAATCAGATCGTTTTTGCCATGCATAGGAATGAGGGGGAGAAAATAGCTTCTTTGCCTCAGTTTTTTTCAAGATATAATGAAAAAATATATTTAAAACCTTTAACATATGAAGAATTTGAGAAATATGTAAAATCAAAATTTATAAAACATAATCAGATTAACTTGATTGATAATAGAAAACTTAAAAAAATATATAAATTGTGCAAAGGTAATTTTAGATTATGTAAAAAAATAGTTTTTACAGCTTTGGATTTACTTAATTTTTCTTTGAAAAATTCACTTAAATATAATAAAATCGATAATTGTATTTTAGATATGAGCAGTATTAAATTGGGACTTAAATGACGTTTTTTGAATTAGAAAGAGAGTGTAAGAAAAGAAAAAGAAAAAAAATTTTTTTGTTAATTTTTTTAATAATAATTTTATTAATTAGTGCAGTAATATTTAATAAATATAAAATAATCGATAAAATTAAAGTTGTAACAAATAATAAAAAGGAAAATAATCTAACAGTTGTAAATAAAAAAGAAAAAGATAAAAATGAAACTAAAATTAAAAAAAATATATCTAAAATATATAAAATTATAAAAACAGATGTTATTAAGCCAATAATATATTTGAATATGAAAGATATTAATGTTAGTAAAATTGAAAAAAAACATCACAAAAATAAGTTAAATAAAAAAAATGATTTTAATAAAACACATAAATTTTTATTAAATACTTCCACTTTACCTTCTTTTGAAACATGTATTATGTTGGCTGAAAAATATTATAAAAACAGAGATTATGAAAATGCGTTAAAATGGGCAAAAAACGCGAATATTCAAAATAAAGAAGATCCTAAAAGCTGGGTAATAGTTGCAAAAAGTTTATATAAATTAAATAAAAAAGATAAAGCTGTTGAGATTTTGCAGCTTTATTACAAATATACAAAAAACAAAGATATATTAAATCTAATAGAAAGGATGAAAAATGGGGAAAATTTTTAGTGTTTTTATTGTTTTGATAATTTTTTTAAATGCTACTATAATTGATGAATATAAAAATAAAAATTATGAAAAAATTTGCAATTATCAAAATATAATAAAATATAAAAAAGATGAAAATATTCTTTCAATAATCGGTGATTCCTGTATAAAAATAAATAGTTTATATTTACTGCCTTATATTATCAATTATTTAAAACATACGACAATTGGTAGAAAAAATGCTATTTATTTTCTGGTGATTTATAACGAAAAAAAACTTTTATATTCTTTTCTATTTGATAATTTTGATATCGGAAGCTTTGATTTTCCAAGAACAAAGCACATTTTATCAACAGTGTTTGATGCTGTTAAAAATAAAAAATATAAAAAAATAGGTCAAATTTATTTAATTAAAGAAAATAATTGTACTGTTAAGATGTATAAAGAAAATGATAAAATGATAATAGAGAAATTTGATGGAATAAAAACTAAAAGGTATTGGTTTAGATGATCAGACAAAATATAAGACTCGGGGATTTATTAATTGAAAAAGGGATTATAAGTGAAGAAGAGTTAAATAAGGCCCTTGAGAAACAAAAAGAATTAAGAGAAAGAGACGAATATAAGAAACTCGGTGAAATATTAATTGAACTTGGTTTTGCAACTGAAAAAGAGATACTTGAGGCTCTTTCAAGGCAGCTGGGGTATCCGTTTGTAGATCTGTACGGAGAAAAAATAGATTATGATTTAATGAGCTCATTTCCTTTAAATCTGCTTGAAAAACATAAAATTTTGCCATATAAAAAAGATAATGAATATATTTATGTTGCAACAGCCGATCCGCTTGATTATGAAGCAATTGAAACAATAGAAAAATTTTCACCAAAACCATTAAAAATTTACATAGCATTAAGTAAGGATATTAATACAATAATCGAGAGATTAAAAATAACGCTTTCCACTAATGAGCTGATTCAAAAAGTTAAAAATGAAATAAGCCAGGGTGGTGGTGAAAATATAGCTGCAATTGATGAACTTTTGGATATTATTATAAAAAATGCAATAAAAGAACGTTCTACAGATATACATATAGAACCCGGCAGGTATAATTTTTCTGTAAGGGGGAGGATTGACGGAGTATTGAGGGAAATTTTTTCATTTGATAAAGATATTTATTTCCCTCTCGTATCTAAAATAAAACTTCTTTCCAATATGGATATCAGTGAAAAAAGAAGACCTCAAGACGGCAGATTTACAAAGAATTATGATGGCCATATTTATGATTTCAGGGTTTCCACAACTCCTACACTTCACGGGGAAAGTGTGGTTTTAAGAGTGCTTGACCAGCAAAAAATTTTGCTTAGACTAACAGAACTTGGAATGAGTGAATATAATTTGAAAAGATTTGAAAAGCTTATTCATACCCCTTATGGTATTGTATTTGTAACAGGTCCTACAGGAAGCGGTAAAACAACAACTTTATATGCTGCTTTAAATGAATTAAAAGGGGTTGATAAAAAAATCATTACTGTGGAAGATCCTGTGGAATATGAAATACCTTTGATTCAGCAGATTCCTGTAAACTATAAGATAGGTGTAACTTTTGCAGTGGCTCTTAGAAGCATTTTAAGACAGGACCCGGATATCATTATGATTGGTGAAGTAAGAGATACGGATACACTTACAGCTTCTATTCAGGCTGCGCTTACAGGACATTTGGTTTTGGCAACTTTACATACAAACGATGCTCCTAGTGCTATTACAAGGATGGTGCAAATGGGTGCCGAGCCTTATTTGGTGGCAGATGCCCTAATAGGAGTAGTTGCCCAAAGGCTTGTAAGGAAAATATGTCCGTATTGTAAAGACGTATATTACCCGAGTAAACAGGAACTTGAACTAATTAAACCTTATTTAAAAGAGAACATCACATTTTATAAAGGTAAAGGATGTAAAGAATGTGAATTTACAGGATATCTAGGTCGTGAGATGATTAGTGAGGTATTGGTTATAAATGATAAGCTTGCACATTTGATTGCAAATAATAAAGATAAAGTGGAAATATTAGAAGTTGCAAAAGAACTTGGATTTGTAAGTATGATAGAAGATGGTATTCATAAAATCAAAGCAGGTATAACTACCATTGAAGAAATCTTAAGGGTTGTAAAAGTAGATGTGGTTTAAAATTACTTATTTATCAAGAGGAAAATTAAATAGCAAGATTATTAAGGCAAAAAGTCCTAATGAAGCAGTTTTACTGTTAAAAAAAAGAGATCGAAGAGCGATTGTCAGAAAAATTGAAGAAATAAAAAAAGAATCTGTAATTGATAATTTGTTAACAAAACTTGATTTAGCAAAGATTGATTTGGAAGAATATATCAGTGTAATAGACCAAATGTATGTAATGCTAGATGCGGGGCTAGGTATAGATACTGTTTTAGACAGTATAAAGGAAAATATAAAAAACAAAAAATTAAAAAAAATTTTTTACGCTATTGCCAATGATATAAGGGCAGGACTGTCTCTTAGCGATAGTGTTAAAAAATTTGAAAAAGACATTGGTACGTTGAGTGTAGCCATGATACAACTCGGAGAAGAAACCGGTGATATTGCAAGGGCTATGCAAGATCTTTCTCAAATATTAACGGAAATTTTGGAAAACAGAAAAAGATTAAAAAAGGCAACACGCTATCCTGTTTTTATTATTTTTGCAATGATGATAGCTTTTGTAGTTGTTATACTGTTTGTAATTCCTCCTTTTAAATCACTGTTTACTCAATTGAATACTGAACTTCCTTTACCGACAAGATTTTTATTGTGGATCGAATATGCTTTTGAAAATTATGGGCTTTTTGTATTAATCGGGGCTTTAATAATTTTTGGAGTTTTGACATATCTTTATAATAGCAGTGAGAATGCAAGACTTAAAATGGATAAATTGATGTTAAAGATTTATATTGTCGGACCTGTAATAAAACTTGCAATGATCGGCAGATTTATTTTTGTTATGCAGAGACTTATTGAAGCCGGAATCCCAATTATAAATGCTGTAGATATTGCATTAAATATTGTGGATAACAGGTTTATTTATAAAAAACTTTTGCTTATAAAGAATTCCATTCAAATGGGAGGAACTATAAAACAGGGGTTTAAAGAGAGCGGACTGTTTGAAAATATGATAGTGCAAATGATAGCAGCCGGAGAAGAATCCGGAGCCCTTGTTCTTATGCTGCAAAAAGCCAGTAATTATTATCTTGGTAAATATAGATACATTGTGGACAATATTGCGGCATTGATTGAACCAATTTTAATAGCTGCAATAGCAGGATTTGTGTTTACATTAGCGCTTGGTATATTTTTACCGATGTGGAATCTTACTGAAGCAGTGCAATAGGAGAAATTATGGGAATTGAGACGGGGAGTATAATAACGGCAGTTATAAGTACAATTATTTTGGCTTTTGCTTTATGGATTATATATAAAGTTTCCAATATTTAAATTTTTATAAAATTTTACAAATTTTTAATAAATATTATTGTATAATTAAATCAAAAAAAAGGATTTGCTATGAGAAGAGGTTTTACATTAATTGAATTGATTTTTGTAATTGTGATTATCGGACTTCTTGCTGCAGTTGCAGTACCTAAATTTGTAAATTTAAAACAAAATGCTGAAGCTGCGCCTTTTTATGCGGCTATAGCCGATTTAAATGGAAGTGGTGGAGCTAGTGCTTATTTGAATGCAACAGAATTGAACGGTTTGGCTGATAATGAAATAAATATTACCAATTTATACAAATTTCAGGGTTCAAGTTGGGCATTAAGCAATAATCATAAAGTTGCATATTATAGGTATAAATATAATGATAATAATTCCCTAGTTGCTGATCCTAATTTTAGAGGATATTTATATTATCTAAGTAACGGGACAGTAAGAGCATATATTTATTGTAATCCTAATACAAATGAGGGTAAAGCTGTTGAAAATTATTTTAAAAAACACGGTTTGGAATGTGCCGGTGGGAAAACTTATATTATTGATTTAGCAACACAAAAATAATAATGAAAAAAGCTTTTACATTAATTGAACTTATTTTTGTAATAGTTATAATAGGTCTTCTGGCCTCTGTGGCCGTGCCTAAATTTACACATCTTACTACAAATGCAAAAAGTTCCTCTATAAAATCTATAATTACATCAGTTCAGTCTGCAATTGACAATATCCACTCACAGTGGATTGTAAACGATGACTTTAAATGGATTGGTGCTGACGGAATTGATCATTCAAGCGACTTTGATGATAATACAGGATATCCCAAAAAACTGGATGATGGAAAAGGTACGGATAAACTTTTTGCTTATGTATTGAAAGTTCCGGTTTTATCTTGCGGTAATAAATCAAAAGGATGTTTTGAAGAATATGATAATAATAAATATCAATATAAATACAATTCTTCAAAAATTTTGAAATTTGAATATAATTCTTCAAATGGGCTTATAGTTTGTGATGAGGGAAACGGTGTAAGTAAAGAGGAATGTGAAAATCTACTTTTTAAATAGGTAAATATATCCTGAATCCTTTTTTTTCTTTTGAGAGTTCTATTTTACCATTATGAGCTTCTATAATTTCTTTGCTAAGGGCCAAACCTAATCCATTGCCTTTTGTTTTTGTGGATTTAAAAGGTGTGAATAGTATATTTTTATCTTCTATTTCTTTACCTGAATCATAAATATTAATGATATGGTAATTTTTATTTTTGTCATATAAAATTTCAACAATTCCTTCTTCCTTTTCATCTTCTTCAATGGCATCAATTGCATTTATTACCATATTTTGTAAAACAAGTAAAATTAAATCATAATCGGCTGTTATTTCAATATCAGGCAAAAAGAAAATAAATTCGATTTCTTTAGAAAATGAATAATATTTTATAATTTCATCCAAATCTTTTTTAAGTTCGCTTAAATAAAAATTCTTTTTATTAAGTTTTAAACCTTTTGAAAAAAGAAGAGTGGATTTAATAATTCTCTCGATCCTAAATATTGCACTTTTGGCTTCTTCAATTAATTCATTGTTTGGGCATTCTTTTTTAAGCAAAGAGAGTAAGATGGAAATAGAAGCTGCCGGATTTCTTATTTCATGTGCCAGATGCGCTGCCATTTGTCCCATTGAAATTAATCTTTCATTTCTTTTTTGTTCAGTTATGTCAGTGGCACTTATAATTTTTTTATTTTCAATTTTTGAAGTTCTGATTAGGTAGACTTTGTCATTTATTTCAATTTCACCTTCGTTTGGGATAAAATCAAATTCTTTTGTTTTTGAATTTGAAGCTACTATTTCACCATTTTCATCTATTACCCAAAGAGCGTGGGGAAGGAATTCTATAACACCGTTTAAAATATTTTTGAGTTCGATAAACTCTTTTTCTACTTCGTATGTTCTCTCAATTAACGTTTCAAGATTTTTTAAAAGTTCTTCATTTTCTTTTGAGAGATTCATTTAATATAATCCTCTAAATTTTCTCTGAGTTTCCTTTTTAAGACTTTTCCAGTCGCATTTTTAGGTAATTCATTTACTACATAAATACTTTTTGGTATTTTATAATTTGCCAGGTGTTGTTTTAAAAATTTTTTAAGTTCAAGTTCATTTATTTTTATATTTTCTTCCGGTTCTATAAATGCCACCGGTATTTCATCTCCGTTTTCTTTTTTACCTACTACCGCACATTCTTTCACTCCTGGATATTTTAAACAAACTTCTTCAATTTCCCTTGGATAAATATTTACACCTTTACTGATGATTAAATCTTTTTTTCTATCCAGGATATAAATATATCCGTCTTCATCCATTTTTCCAATATCACCGGTTAACAGCCAGCCGTTTATTATTGTTTCATCTGTGGCTTCTTCTCTTTTATAATATCCTTTCATAACATTATCGCCTTTAACTATTATTTCACCTGGTTTTCCCAAAGGCACTTCAACTAATTCATCATTTACTATTTTTACCTCTACTCCAGGTATTGCGGGACCGACTGAGAGGGGTTTTTGTAGTTCAGGTCTGTTAACCGCCACAACAGGGGAACATTCACTAAGCCCGTATCCTTCAAGAAGTTTGGCTTTTTTGAATTTCTTGGAAAATCTATCAAGTACTTCCGCTGGAAGCGGGGCGGCGCCTGAAATGAAAAATCTTACTTTATTAAACCAGTGAAAATAAAAAGGAAGTTTTGCTCTGGATAAAGCAGAATAAACATCAGGTACTCCTGTAAAAATAGTAACTCTTTTTAAAAGAGTTTGTTTAATAATATTGCTAAACGGCATAATAGAGCGTATTATTACAACAGGTGAGCCATAAAACATGGGAAGCAGTATATTTACAGTAAGTGTGAAAGAGTGAAACATAGGAAGGTATGCAATAAATCTGTCTTTATTGGTCAGTTTGATAAGTTCATTTACACCGTAAATATTTGCAAAAAAGTTCTTGTATGTAAGCATTGCGCCTTTTGGTTTTCCGGTCGTTCCGGAGGTGTAAATAATAACTGCTAAATCGTCTATTTTTGGAAGTTCTTTTACTTCATGAGATTCAAAATTTGAGAGTATTTCAGAAAAAGAAATATTATTTTCATCTATATTATCGGTTTCACCTTCCCAGATTATTTTTTTAACTTTAGTGTTTTTTCTTATATTTTTCAGATTATTTTTGAATTTGCTTGAAGCTATTAAAATTTCAGCCTCTGTATCGTTTAAAATAAAAGTGATTTCTTCTTCTTTTAAAAAAGTATTAATAGGAACTGCCACAGCTCCTAATTTTTGAATACCTAAAAGCGCAACGATATATTCAATGGAATTAGCAACTAATATAGGAACTAAATCAGTTTTTTTAACTCCTATTAATTCTAAAGCTCTGGCAAAAGTATCGACTTTCTTTTTGAGTCTGTCCCATGTAATTTTTCTATTATCTATAAAATAGGCAGGTTTGTTTTTTAATCTTTTTGCATTTTTTTCAAGGATTTCATAGAAGTTGTTATATTGATATTTCATCAAATACCTTTTTGTGAAAATTATATCAAAATAATAAAAAATGATAATATAAGGTATTGGCTAAATAAAGTAAAAAATTTACTCTTTTGTTATGTATGTTTAATCAGTGCAGGACAATTGAATATCAATATTTACATTAATTTTACATTTTAATTTTCAATTATCCATTATTCAAAAGTGAATTATATATCTCTTTTTGAGATTTGTCGGAAATTTTTGCAAGAAGTTTTGATTTTTCTTTTAGTGGTAAATTGAGTTTTATTATTTCATCATAAGTTAAATTCAAAGTTTTTGTTTTATCTGTTTTATCTATTATTACTACCCATTCACCTTTGGTATTGTCTAATTTAATATCTTTTGCTTTTGCTTTTATATATGTTTCATGTATTTTGGAAATTTCTTTTGCTAAAAATATTTCTCTTTCACTATCTATATCTTGTATTTCTTTAATCAGTTTTGCAATTCTGTGAGGAGATTCATAAAGCACGGCAATTTTACCTGACTTCATAATTTCTTTTAATTTATCAGTTCTTTCTTTTCCTTTGTGCGGTAAAAACATATAAAAACAAAATTCTCCCTCAAATCCGCTTGCTACATATGCCGTTACAAAAGCACTTGGTCCCGGCAGTACAGTGTAAGGGATTTCATTTTCCTGGCAAAACTGTATCAGTTTGCTTCCAGGGTCGCTGATTCCGGGCATTCCGGCGTCTGAAACATAAGCGCATTCTTTTGTTTTAAGCATATTAATATCTAAGTTTGAAAGGATTTTTAATTCGTTGTGAGAATGCATTGAAATAAAATGTTTATTTAAGGGAATATTTAATAAATTTAAAAGTTTTTTGGTGACTCTTGTGTCTTCACAGAAAATAATTTCAACATTTTCAAGGGCTAAAAAAGCCCTTTTTGTAATGTCATCTAAATTTCCAATTGGAGTTGGAATAAAGTAGACCAATTATTTTAAACCGTATTTTTTCTTAAATTTATCTACTTTACCGCCTGTATCTAAGTTTCTTTCCTGACCAGTATAGAATGGATGGCATTTATCGCATACTTCGATTCTTAAAGTAGGTTTGTTTGAAAGAATTTCAAATGTATGTCCGCATGTGCATGTAACCGTACAAGTCATATATTCTGGATGGATACCTTTTTTCATTTAATTCTCCTTATAGTGCTTCTTTAGCTTTTTGAACGATTGCGGCGAATGCTTCTGGTTCGTTCATAGCTAAATCGGCAAGTATTTTTCTGTCAAGTTCTATGCCAGCTTTTTTAAGTCCGTTTATGAATCTTGAATAACTTATATCATTTAATCTACATGCGGCATTGATTCTTACAATCCATAATTTTCTAAAATCTCTTTTTTTCTGTTTTCTGTCTCCAAAAGCATATACTAAACTTCTCTCAACCTGTTCTTTTGCTTTTCTGAAATGTTTTCTTCTACCTGAGTAGAAGCCTTTTGCCATTTTTAATATTTTTTTATGTCTTTTTCTTCTGACAGTTCCTGTTTTTACTCTCATTATCTCTCCTTATTTTTTGGCGTGCAACATATGCAACTTAGCACTTTGGCGGGGTCTTCGCCCACTTGGCCACTTCTACACTAGATTCCTAGAAGTTCTCTAACTTCCTTGATATTTGCTTTTGCTACATATTTTGGGGCTCTAAGATTTCTTTTTCTTTTTTTTGATTTTTTAGTTAAAATGTGGCTTCTAAAAGCACTTCCTCTTTTAATTTTTCCACTTTTTTTAACTTTAAATCTTTTAGCCGCCCCTCTGTTGGTTTTCATTTTAGGCATAGCTTCTCCTTTTTGGAATTGAAATGAAATTATACCATAAAGTAAAATTTTATGCTACAATAATGCATATTAAATTCTTCAAGGAATAAAATGATTATTGAAAAGTATATCGAACCTGTCTTGTTTAAAGAATATGATTTCCTTACAACAGTTTCGATAAAAGAGCTTATAAGTTATCTTCTAAAATATAAAAGTGATTCATTATATATTACAAAAAACAAATATCCTGTGTATTTTTTTGACAGTATAGATTTATTAGATATTTTTTTAACTGATGAATTAAACATTAAAGTAATAGATTATATAAAAAATAATCCGAAAAAAATATATGTTCTTGAATTTAATACCAATGTTATTGATGCCTATTATTATATGCGTTCAAATAATGTAAAAAAAGCAGCTGTAATAAAAAACAACCAATTAATAGGTGAAATTTCTTTTAAAACAATCAGTTCCAAAATTGCCGATATTATTATTAAAGATTCTTTAACAGGGGTTTATAATGAAAAATATTTTCAGGTATTAATAGAAGAATATAAAGATTTTGACAAACCTTTGGGAATAATTTTTATTGATATTAAAAATATTGGAATTATAGAAGGTTTATATGGTGAAGAAAAAGTAAAATATATATTGAAAGCAATGGCAACAAAACTAATGAATTTAGTTAGGGATATAGATTTTGTGTTTAGGAATGATTACAGATTTAAAATTATAACATTTACTGAATTGGAAATTACAAAAAAAATTGTTGAAAGAATTAAAAAAGCATTGGATGAATTTGAAGTGGACGGTATAAAAATAGGATATTCCTTAGCTTATTCACATGTGCCTGAAGTTCAAGAAAATATATTATTGGCTTTGGATGAAATTGAAAGTAAACTTATAGATTAAAAGGGACTATTGCACTTCCCCATGTAAAGCCGCCTCCAAATGCATCTAAAAGCATTATGTCGCCTTTTTTGATTCTACCTTCCTGATATAAGTCGTTTATAGCCATAGGAATGGATGCGCTTGATGTGTTTCCGTATTTATGAACCGTTAAAACTGATTTTTCGCTTGGCATTTTAATAGCCCTTGCTACAGCATCTATTATTCTATAATTTGCCTGATGTGGGATAAACCAGTCTAAATCATCACTTGTCATATTGTTTCTTTTTAAAATGTCCGTTACAGATTGAGAAAGTGTTTTTACTGCAACTTTAAAAGTTTCATTTCCTTTCATTTCCAACCAGATTCGCTCAGTTTCACATCCGTATTTTACACCTCGGCCCGGTGTAATCAAATAATCTTGATATTTTCCGTCGGCATTTATATCAATATCCATAATTGCCTCTTCTTTGTTTTCAGTAGCACTGATTATTGCAGCACCGGCTCCGTCTCCGAATAAAACACAGGTGGTTCTGTCTTTCCAGTTAACTATTTTGCTTAGTGTCTCAGCTCCAATAATTAAAATATTTTTGTACATTCCGCTTTCTATAAAAGCTTTTGCATGAGCCATAGCATAAATAAAACCTGTACATGCTGCACTTATATCGACAGCAGCGGCTGTAATACCCAATTTTTCAGCTACAACACATGCAGTTGATGGCATTGTAAAATAATCCGGTGTAATTGTAGCTACAATAATCATATCAATTTCATCTGCATTCATGTTAACTTTTTTTAATGCGTTAACAGCAGCTTTGTAAGCCAAATCGCTGGTTACTTCGTTTTGGGCAATATGACGGGTTTTTATACCTGTTCTTTTTGTTATCCATTCATCTGTCGTGTCTACTATTTTTTCTAAATCTTTATTTGTTAAAATTTTTGGAGGCACATATGCACCAACACTTTTAAAACTTGCATACATTAATGAACCTTTAAAGAATTTTCAATTTTTTTTGTCACATCGTTTTCTACATATTTTATTGCCTGGAATATTGCGTTTTTAATGGCTTTACTATTGCTTTTTCCATGACTTATTATAACACATCCGTTTACACCAAGAAGAGGTGCACCTCCGTATTCGGCATAGTCGGTGGCTTTTTTTAAGCCTTTAAACACCGGTTTTAACAACAATGCTCCGATTTTTTGAAAAATTCCTGAAGAATAAATTTCCTGTTTTATAAGAGTAGATATTGTCTCAGCCACACCTTCGCTTGTTTTTAAAACAATATTTCCTACAAATCCGTCGCAAACAACAACATCCACTTCACCTTTGAAAATATCTCCGCCTTCGACGTTTCCAATAAATGAATCACAGTGAGCTTTGCATAATTTAAATGTTTCTTTTGTTACAGAATTCCCTTTAGAGTCTTCTTCTCCATTGCTTAAAAGTCCAATTTTAGGAGCTTCTTTATTGAGTACTACTTTTGCGTATACTTCTCCCATCAAAGCAAATTGATAAAGGTTATTTGCATCGCAGTCTACATTGGCACCTACGTCTAAAACAAGTGTATATGATCTTTTTATATTAGGCATAAATGTAACAATAGCAGGTCTTTTAATACCTTTGATTCTTCCAAGTCTAAGAGTGGCAAGGCTCATTGTAGCACCGCTGTGCCCGGCGGAGACAACCGCGTCTACTTGCTTTTCTTTAAGAAGTTCAATAGATTTATAAATAGTGGATTCTTTTCTCTTTACCGCATCAGTGGCATTTTCATGCATTCCAATAACATCTTCACTATTTATAAATCTAACTTTTTTAAGTAAATTTTGAGGCACTAAAGGTTTTATTTTGTTTTCATCGCCTACAAGATATGCAATAAAATCTTTTTGTTTTAGAGCTTCAACAACACCTTCTATTATAGGCTGGGGACCGAAATCCCCTCCCATTGCGTCAATAGCTATTCTCATTAATACTCACCACAGCTAGGGCATGCTCTGTGAGGTCTTTTATATGCCCCACAATGTTTGCATTTAACTACACTTGATAATCTGATTTTATAATGCGTTCTTCTTTTTGCCGCTCTTGTTTTAGAGTTTCTTCTCTTTGGAACTGCCATTTTTTCTCCTTAAAATTCTTTGTTAAATTCTTCTTTTTGACATTTTTCACAAATGTTATAATCAAGTTTTAGGCTTTCTATTTCACTTTTTATTATTTCATCTAAATCAAATTTTTCCTGTTCGATAATGTCATAATCTTCATCAAAACCGCTGTAAGGCGGTTTTACAACCTTGAATTTTACATCTTCATTTATCTCTTTTTTAAATGTATTTAAACATTTAATACACTCAACTTCAACAAAGCCGGTTATTTTACCTTCCACTAAATAAATATCACCTTCTTTTTTGCTCTCGCCTGTAAACTGAATATTGTCAATTTTTTTTTGAATATTCAATTATAAAATCTCCCTGCCAGCAAAGAAAAATGTAATTTCTTTTTTAGCGTTTTCAAGTGAATCACTACCGTGAACGGCGTTGGCTTCAATACTTTCAGCAAAGTCTGCCCTGATTGTACCTGGTGCTGCCTCTTTAGGGTTGGTCGCACCCATAAGCTCTCTGTTTTTCTTAACAGCGTTTTCACCTTCAAGCACCATAACCACTACCGGTCCGCTGCTCATATATTCGCATAAATCGTTAAAAAACGGTCTTTCTTTATGCACTTCATAAAATTTAGCAGCATCTTCTTTGGTTAATTTTATTTTTTTCATAGCTGCAATTCTAAGACCGTTACTTTCAAATCTGTCAATAATTTTTCCAATAACATTTTTAGCCACAGCATCAGGTTTAATGATTGAAAGTGTTTGTTCCATAATTTCTCCTTAGCTTTTTAGAGAGGAATTATACAAAAAAATGAAGAAAAAAAGAAGAGGTATAAATTATTCGATTACAGGAGTTCCTGGTTCTCCTCTGTCTTCTCTGCAAGTTTGTCCTGGTTTGCATTCATCCCAAACGATACATCCCTCAGTTGGACATGCTTCAGCACATGCCGGAGTATCATAATATCCAACGCATTCTACGCATTTATCAGGATATACATAATAAATTTCTTCTCCTGTTGGGTTTTCGCTATCATCTACGATTGCTTCTACAGGACATTCATCGATACATGCCCCACAGTTAATACAGATATCAGTAATTTTTACTGCCATTTTAACTCCTTTGTTGTTTTTGTAATAGAAATATAACACACAAAGCTTAAGTTTTGCTTAAAGAAATTGATATAAATCAATTTTGTTACTTTTTGTAATAAATTGTTATAATTCCATCAAAAAGGCTAATATATGGATTTATACAAAGAAATTTGGGAAAAAATAGTAAATTCAGATAATATTTTATTAATAGCCCATGTTAATCCTGACGGTGATGCGTTGGGAAGTTCTCTCAGTTTATATCCGGTTCTAAAAAAAATGAATAAAAAAGTAACAGTTTTTAATGCTTCAAAACCTCTGCCCCAGTATTTGGATTTTTTACCTAATTTTAACAAAATAACCGACAGGCTGCCTAAAAAAATAGATCTGACAGTATCATTTGACTGCGGAAGTTTTGACAGATTGGGACTTCCTGAAAAACCCTCTTTTCTTATAAATATAGACCATCATATTTCAAATACAAATTACGGAGATTTAAATTTAATAGAACCAAATGCCGCATCAACTTCTCAGGTTATATATAATATGTTAAAAGCCAATAATATAGAAATTAATAAAAACAGCGCTGTTTGTATGTATACAGCATTGGTTACAGATACAGGAAGTTTTCAGTATGAAAGTGTAAATGAGAAGGTTTTTGAAATGGCTGCTGAGCTTGTAAAATGCGGAGTCAGTCCCGATTATGTTGCCAAAATGCTTTTTCAAAGAGACAGACTCTCAAGACTCAGACTTCTTGCTAAAGCGTATGATACTATTGAGCTTTGTTGTGATGGTAAAGCCGCATTTGTTGAAGTTACAAAAGAGATGATGGAAATAACAGGTGCTATTAAAGAGGATACAGATACAATAGTAAACAGTGTTAGGGCAATAGCTACAGTGGAAGTTGCGTGTCTGCTCAGAGAAGAAGACGAAGGGATTAAAATATCTCTTAGAAGTAAAAATTATGCGGATGTAAGCAAAATTGCCGTAAAATACGGAGGGGGCGGTCATATTAGGGCTGCCGGGGCCACCGTTAGGGAATTTGATTTTCAAAAAGTTAAAGAAATTCTTAAAAATGACATAAAGGAAATTTTATGAAAAAATTGTGGGTTTTAATTTTAATAATTATTGCAACAGCAGTAGGATTTGTTTATTTTTCTCCGATGTTTGAAAAAGAACCTCCAAAAATTGAAATTGATTCAAACGGATTTACCAATTTAAAATTCCCTCTCAAACTTAATATAAGTGATAACAGCGGAATTAAGGATTACACTGTAACGTTAGTGGCTGATGGAAATGCCAGAGTTTTAATTAAAAACAGCGGTGATTTAGGTAAAAATATAAGTATAGATATTAAACTGCCTAAAGTTGCGGCTAAAGAAGTTAAATTAATTGTTGATGCCGTGGATACTTCAAAATGGCATTTTTTTGCCGGAAATGAAGCTAAAAAAGAAGTTGTTTTAAAAGTAGATACCACTGCCCCTGATGCCCAGATTGTGAATAATTCTTATGCAATAGGCAACGGCGGAAGTGCAGCAGTAGTGGTAAAAGTAGCAGACGATAATTTGAAAGATGCTTATATTTTAGTAAATAATAAATACAGATTTAAATTAACTCCATTTTATAAAAAAAATTATTATGCTGCACTTATTGCATGGCCGGTTGAGGAAAAAACATTTGATGCCAATTTGGTTGCAGTTGATTTTGCCGGAAATAAGTCTATAGCCCATATTCCACTTTATTGGAAAAAATACCGTTATCCTACTAAGAAAATTTATATAACAGACAATTACATAAAAAATAAGGCGATGACTGTTTTAAAAAGAATGAATATAGATGTTCCAAATGATCCTGTGGAAATTTTTAAAAAAGAAAATGAATATGTAAGAAAATTAAATGAAGAGGAAATTTTTAATCTTACACATAAAGTATATGAAGATAAAATAAATTCTTTTTCGATTGCAAGATTCAACCCGCTTCCAGGAAGTGCTAAAGAAGCAGGATTTGGGGAAAAAAGACATTATATATATAAAGGAAAAGATATTTCTTTTGCAATTCACAAAGGAATAGATCTTG
Organism: Lebetimonas natsushimae; assembly: GCF_002335445.1. Classification (NCBI taxonomy): domain Bacteria; kingdom Pseudomonadati; phylum Campylobacterota; class Epsilonproteobacteria; order Nautiliales; family Nautiliaceae; genus Lebetimonas; species Lebetimonas natsushimae. The sequence goes on from NZ_BDME01000001.1 coordinate 349,382, forward strand.
CTAAAATAAAAAGGGCTAAAATTTATTCGAGTAATTTTGGAAAAGTCGTGGCAGCCAAATGGATAGGTATTTACGGTAATACGTTAATTGTCTATCATAAACTCGGACTTTATTCATTATATGCCCATACTTCGGAATTTAAAGTAAAAGTGGGGGATAATGTAAGAAGAGGTCAGGTAATAGCCAGAACAGGTGCTACCGGAGGAGTTTTGGGGGACCATTTACATTTTGGAATTTATATTCAGGGAATTGCAGTAAATCCGCTTGAGTGGTTGGACAGAAACTGGATAAGAACCAATATTATTAATGTAATCAATTCATCAAAAAGGCTTATTGGTAAATGAAGCAAAAAACAATTAGGGCGTTTATAGTTGAGGATTTTAATAATCTAAAAAATGTTGTTAATTCAAAATATGAACTGGTTAAAAACTATTATTTTTTATTAAAAGAAAAAAATGAAGAAATTGAAAAGTTTTTGAAAGAAAAAAATTTAAATTATTTTATTGAAAATAATATGTTTACTTTCAGTAAGGAAAAAACAAAAGAAATAAAAATAATTGAAAAAGAAAAACTGATAGAAAAAAGAGTTAATACAAAAATTTATGATAAAATTATAAGAGCCGGTGTTGAGATAGAAACTGATGAAAATCTTATTTTTTTAAACAGAATAAATGCCGGGGCTAAAATCAAAAGTTCCGGAAATGTCGAAATTTTTGGTGAATGTGAAGGCAGTGTGATTTGTGAAGGGGATTATTTGATAGTCAAAAAAAACAGAGGAAATATAATTTTTAGAGGTGAAAATATTGGAAAAATTGATAAGTTGACGATTTTTACTAAAAGTGGCAAAAAGGAATTAGAGTGAAACAAAGAACAATAAAAAAACCGGTTGAAGCTGTAGGAATCGGACTTCATAAAGGGGTCCCTGTAAAATTGAGACTGGAACCATTAGCAGAAAACAGCGGGATAGTTTTTTACAGAAGTGATAAAGGTATTACAATTCCTTTGAAACCTGAAAGTGTTGTGGATACAAAAATGGCTACTGTAATAGGAAATGATGGAGTTGTTGTATCCACAATAGAGCATTTAATGAGTGCCGTTTATTCTTTTGGAATAGATAATTTAAGAATAATTGTTGATAATGATGAAGTGCCTATTATGGATGGGAGTGCAATAAGTTTTGTCATGATGTTGCAAGAAGCAGGTATTGAAGAATTAAATACACCTAAAAAATTTATGAGAATTACAAAAGAAGTGGAAATAACAGATGGGGAAAAATTTGCCAGACTTAAACCCAGTGAAAAAATAATTTTTGATTTTGAAATAAATTTTGACCATCCGGTAATTGGAAGGGAAAAAAGAGAATTTGTTTTTTCCACAAAAAATTATATAGAAGAAATTGCAAGGGCCAGGACATTTGGGTTTTTAAGGGAAGTTCAGTATTTAAGAAGTATCGGATTGGCGCTTGGGGGGAGTTTGGACAATGCGATTGTTTTGGATGATAAAGGTATATTAAACGACAATTTAAGATTTGATGATGAATTTGTAAGACATAAAATTTTAGATGCAATCGGAGATATGAGTCTGCTTGGAGCTAATTTTATCGGTAAATACGAAGCGTTTGCAAGCGGTCATCATCTAAATCATTTATTAACATTAAAACTTTTCAAAGAGCATGCTTATGAAATAGTTGAATTTTCCAAAGAGGAGATGGTTTTTGCAAAAGCCTTTAGTTGATGTTGTTGCAATAGTTGTTTCAAAACCTCTTAAAATTGGTATTTATAAAAATAATAAATTGATTGAAAGTATTGAAGAAGAGGGGTTAACGAGTGACATTCTGCCAGTAATTTTTGATAAAATTTTAAAAAAATATGAAATAAATTCTATTATTTATTCAAAAGGTCCCGGCAGTTTTATGTCTATAAAACTTTCTTTCGTTTTTTTTAAAACACTCCAGATTGCAAAAGGTATAAAATTTTTAGCGGCAGACGGGTTTTATTTTAATAAAAATCAGCCAATAAAAGCTGTCGGAAAAAGTTATTTTATAAAAAAAGAAGGTATAATAACGCTTAAAAAAAATTTAAAAGAAGGGGAGTTTTTTTTGCCTGAAATCTTAAATAAAACTGATTTTTCAGAAGATGTAACCCCTCTTTATGTATTAAATGCGGTATGAAAGGTTTAAATGGTTATAACAGTTCCTGCTACAAGTGCAAATTTGGGTCCTGGTTTTGATACATTAGGACTTGCATTAAATTTAAGAAATGAAATAGAAATAATCCCTAGTGAAAAACAAGAAATAGAAATTTACGGTGAAAATGCAGATTTTTTAAAAAAACTTCCAAGAAATTATTTTGTTGAAATATTTACCGAGCATTATAAATATTTAACAGACAAGGAACCGAAATTTAAATTTAAATTTAATAATAAAATCCCTCTTTCACGTGGGCTTGGAAGCAGTTCAGCCGTAATAATCGCTGCAATTACGGCCGCTTATGAGGCTGCTCAGGTTCCGTATAAAAAAGATAAAATTATAAATTTGGCTTTAAATTACGAACCGCATCCTGATAATATAACCCCGGCAACGCTTGGCGGTTTTTGTGTTGCAAAACTCAGAAAAAACAGGGTTTATTTTTTAAAGAAATTTATTCCGACTTATCTCAGGGCTGTAATTGTTATACCTAACAGGCCAATTTCAACCCAAAGAAGCAGGGAAGCATTAAAAAAAACATATCCCTTAAAAGATGTAGTTGCCAATATTTCGTCTTCATCTATGATTACAGCAGCGTTTTTTTCCGAAAAATTTGATATTTTAAAATATATAGTTGAAGATAAAATCCATCAGGAAAACAGAATGAAACTGGTACCGGATCTTTTCAAGGTAAGGGAAATTGCCTTAAGAGAAGGTGCTTTAATGTCCACTTTAAGCGGCAGTGGTTCCACATTTTTTAATCTGGCTTATAAAGACGATGCATACAGCATTTATGCAGCGCTTAAAGATAATTTTAAAGATTTTAATGTTAAAATCCTGAATTTTGACAATTTGGGAGTTAAAGTATATAATTAAATAAATAAAAGTATAAAATGGAAAATGGAAAACATATAAAAATACGTATGTGTGTTGCCTGCAGAAAAAGAGACAGGCAGGATAATTTATACAGATTGCAGTGTAAAAACGGCGAGTTAGTCAGTTTTTCAGGCAGAGGAAGAAGTTTTTATGTATGCAGAGAATGTATAAATTCAAAAAAATTTATTAATTACATTTCTAAATTATGTAATTTAACCAAAAATGAAGCAAAAGAAAAACTTTTCCATTTTCCATTTTATATTAAAGAAAAGGAGTTTATTTGAAAATTAAAGTATCAATGGTTGCTAGAGAAATGGGACTTAAAGCAAAAGAAGTGGTTGAACTTGCAAAAGAATTGGGAATCGAAGCAAAAGTAAGAGGAGAGATAACTCCGCTTGAAGCAGCTAAAATTCAGGAATATTTTTTAAATAAAGATAAAAAGAGTGAAACAAAAGAAGAAAAAACAGAAATTAAAAAAGAAAAAATTGAAACTAAAGAAATAAAAGAATCAAAAGAAGAAAAACCAAGACGCAGAAGAAAAACATTTAATGATTTGGTTAAAAAAACAAAACAGGGTATTACGCTTGTAAAAAGAAAAGAGGAAAAACCTGAAGTAAAAGAAAAACCTGAAATTCAGGAAGTAAAAGAAGAAAAAGCGCCACAACCAACAGGAGCAAAAGAAACTAAAAAGAAAAAAGAAGCCAAAAAAGTAACAAAACCTAAAAAAGAGGAAAAAGAATTAACCATTAATGTTGATTTGGCTGATATGGATGTTATTGAAGAAAATCAGGTTGAACTCTTGGATTTATATTTTAATGACATTTCAATGAAAGACGATGAAATTCAAGATAAAGTTAAAACCAAAAAAACAATTACTGAAAATAAAAAAGAAGAGAAAAAAGCCGTTAAATCTGTTATCAATAGAAGAAAAAAAGCAAGTGAAGGCGGCTTGACAAAAGAAGGTATCAAGAAAAAGAAAAAGAAGAAAAAAGAAGTGAAACAAGAAATTATTAAAGTGCCTAAAGAAGTCAGGGTGCATGAATTTGCGGATTTGATTAAGAAATCCCTTGAAGAGGTAATTACAGCGTTAAGGGAACTTGGAGAAGAAAGAGACAAAAATGATTTCCTAGGTGAAGAATATATTGAAACTTTAGCGGAAGAATTTGGAGTACCAGTTGAGGTATACGATCCTCTTGCCGAATTTGATTATGTTAAAAAATATGATGAAAAATGTGCTAATTCAGAGAATCTTAAAGAAAGACCGCCGATTGTTACAATTATGGGGCATGTCGATCATGGTAAAACAAGTCTGCTTGATAAAATAAGAAATTCAAGAATAACAGCGAAAGAAGCGGGAGGTATTACTCAGCATATTGGTGCATATATGGTAGAAAAAGATGGTAAAAAAATTACATTTATTGATACACCAGGACACGAAGCATTTACAGAAATGAGAGCAAGAGGTGCTCAGGTTACCGATATTGCAATTATCGTAGTAGCTGCTGATGATGGTGTTATGCCGCAAACCAGAGAGGCTATTGCACACGCTCAGGCTGCAGAAGTGCCGTTTATTATTGCTGTAAATAAAATTGATAAACCAGATGCAAATCCAGATTTAGTTAAATCTCAATTAGCTGAGATGGGAATTACTCCAGTTGAGTGGGGTGGTGAGTATGAATTTGTTCATGTATCTGCAAAAACAGGTGAGGGAATTGATGATTTGCTTGAGACTATTTTGATGCAGGCTGAAATTATGGAACTAAAAGCCGACCCGACATGTCCTGCGAAAGCAGTAGTGATTGAGAGCAGAATTGAAAAAGGAAAAGGTCCGGTTGGAACTGTAATTGTTAAAAACGGAACACTTAAAAAACAGGACAGTTTTGTATGTGGAATTACATACGGTAGGGTTAGACTTATAATTGACGACCTTGGAAAACAGAAAAAAGAGGTAAAACCAGGAGAACCTGCAGAAATTACAGGATTTGACGAAGCACCTATTGCAGGGGATACGCTTGTAGTGGTTGAAAGTGATAAACTAGCAAAAGAGACAGCGGATAAATGGAAAACATTCCTTGAAGAGAGAGAAAAATCTAAATCAACCAAAGCTACTTTGGAAGACTTGCAAAAAATGATACTTGAAGGTGAACTTAAAAAACTGCCTGTAATAGTAAAAGCTGATACCCAGGGAAGTGTTGAAGCTATTAAAGGAAGTCTCTCTAAACTTAAAAATGAAGAAGTTAAAGTTGATGTAATTCACAGTGATGTCGGGGCTATTACTGAAAATGACGTAATTTTGGCAAAAGCGAGTGAACCTAAAGCCATTATTTTAGGATTTAACGTAAGACCTACAAGCGGAGCTAAAACTAAAGCAAAACAAGAGGGAATTGAAATTAGAACTTATTCAATTATTTATGATTTGCTTGATGATGTGAAAGAACTCTTAAGCGGTCTTATGACTCCTAAAGTAAAAGAAGAAGTTACAGCAACTGTGGAAGTTAGAGAAACATTTAACGTACCAAAAGTAGGAACAGTTGCAGGATGTTATGTACAAGACGGTGTTGTTCACAGGGGAGATTTTGTAAGGGTTATCAGAGACGGTGTTGTAATTTATGATTCAAAACTGGCCTCTCTTAAAAGATTTAAAGATGACGTTAAAGAAGTCGGTAAAGGTTTTGAGTGCGGTATTATGATTGAAGGTTTTAATGATATTAAAGTTGGTGATATACTTGAGACTTATCAAAAAATTGAAGAGAAAGCCTCTTTTGAAGGATAAAAATGGGTAAAAGTATTAAAGTCCAAAGAAAAGAATCTTTACTTAAAGAGGTAATTCCGGAGGCTCTTTCCCAAATGAATGATGGAAGAATCAGAGGCTTAAGCGTTGTGGATGTTGTATGCAGTAGGGACGGAAGCGACGCAAAAGTTTATCTTGAAAAAAGTTATCTAAATGAAAACGAACAGCGCCAAGCCCTTAAACAGCTAAAACAGGCAAGGGGTTATATTCAAAATTACTGCTTAAAATCGACAGGGTGGTTTAAAGTGCCAAATCTCTCTTTTACTTTTGATGATTTATTAGAACAGGAAAACAAAATGGAAGAATTGTTTGAAAAAATAAAAAAGGAAAAAGGTGAGTAATTTAAAAGATATTATTGAAAAAACTGTTAAAAATTACGGATGTGAGCTTTATGATATTGATATAACAGAAGAGGGCGGACATAAATATTTTAGAATTTATATTACAAAACCGGGTGGTGTTAATTTAAATGACTGTGAAGCTATAAACAATATGCTCTCACCTATTTTTGACGTGGAAGAGCCAATTCATGACAGATATTTTCTTGAAGTAAGCTCGCCTGGACTTGAGAGAAAACTTACCAAAAAAGAGCATTTCTCAAAAAGCATAGGTGAGAGGGTTAAAGTTACCACCAATGAGGGTGAAAAAATAAAAGGTGTTTTAAAAAGTTTTAATGACGATATAGCAGAAATAGGAAATAAAAAAGTTCATTTTAACGATATTAAAAAGGCAAAAACATATATTGATTGGAATAATTACAAAGGCCTAAAATAAAAGCCTTAAGCCTTGCAATTGATGAAGCCTGGAAATACCAGCTTTTAACCTATCCAAACCCTGCTGTCGGATGCAGTGTAATAGTTAACAATAAAATTTTTGTAGATGCTCATAAAAAAGCAGGTGAGCCTCACGCTGAGGTAAATGCCCTTTTTAAAGCCTTTTCTTTTTTTCATAAGACCCCGGAACTGAAAACTGCAAAAGAAATTCACGAATTTTTAATTAAAAATCATAATAATTTTTTTAAAGATGCTGAAATTTATGTAACTCTTGAGCCCTGCTCTCATATTGGAAAAACCCCATCATGTGCGAATTTACTCTCTATTTTAAAACTAAAAAAAATAACTATTGGATGGCTTGACCCTATTAAGGAGCATAGTGGCGGAGTAGAGATACTTAAAAATGCAGGAATTGAAGTAGATGTTGTAAATGACAAGAGGTGCTATGATTTGATTGAGCCTTTTATCAAATGGAGTAAAGATAAATTTATATTTTTTAAACTGGCTCAAAGTCTAAACGGAGTAATTATCGGGGGATATATAAGCTCTGAATCTTCACTAAACTGGGTGCATCAGATAAGGGATAAAATTGATTTATTAGTAATTGGCGGAAATACCGTAAGGATTGATAGACCCACACTTGATAGCAGACGGATAAATGGAAAAGCCCCGGATGTTTTGATTTATTCAAAAAATAAAAATTTTGATAAAAGTATTCCTCTTTTTAATGTAAATGGAAGAAACATTTTTATTGAGGATAATTTAGATAGACTTAATGATTACAATTTTATAATGGTAGAGGGCGGTGAAAATCTTTATAATGAACTTAAAAATTTAGTGGATTGGAAAGTTTTTGTAATTTCTCCTAAGATGTTTATGCGAAATAACTTTAAAAGTGATGATGAAATTGAAATAATGCATATAGAAAAAAGAGATGATTTTATTGTGTGGAGTAAATGATGGATGTAAAAATATACGATAAACTTGCCCGCCGTTATGATTTGGCTACAAAAATAGTCAGTTTTGGGATAGAAGAGCTTTGGAGATGGATGTTTATAAGAAAAATAAAAAAGTTTATAAAAAACGGTGTTATGATAGATGTGGCAAGTGCTACAGGTGAGATGTCAAAAACGGGATTTAACAAAATTTACTTTATTGAACCAAGCTCTGAAATGGTAAAAATAATGGTTGAGAAATTTAAAAAAGATGGATTTATTGAAGAAAAATTTGAAGTTCAGTTTCAGGAAAGACCATATATAAAACTAAAAAAAGGTAAAAAAGAATATATAATTATTCAGAATACGGCTGAGAATTTTAGCATTGATGAAAAAGCGGATTTAATTACTTCCTTTATGGGACTTAGAAATTTTGATAATCTGCAAAAAGGAATGGAAAATTTAACCAGGCATTTAAAAGAAGGTGGGTATTTTGCCATTGTTGAAATGGTAAAAAATGATTCGCTAATAGCAAAATTGATTATGTGGTATATGAATAAAATAGTGCCTTTAATTGCGGGAATAATGCTTGGAATGAAAGAGGAATATAAGTTGCTTGGGAAAAGTATAGTTTCACTTAATGAAGAGAATATTTTAAAAAATTTAAAAGGTTATAAAATTTTGGAAAAACAAAAACTTATTTTTCCTGTCGCAACTTTAATAATAGCAAGAAAAAATGGATGACAGAGTATTTGAAATAAAGATAGGGGAAAATATTGAAGTTGTTATAGACTCAAGATTTAAAATAAAAGGTTTTATAGAATTTATAAGACTTTCGTTTAATAAACTTGAAATAAACGATAACGAGTATAAAATATATTATGACAGGGAAAATGTAGAAAAACATAAAATACTCGTTAATGCAATTGCCAATATGTATAAAAAAAGAAGAAATTTTGATGAAGCTACTTATAAAAAACTTATATTAAATTTTAAAAAAAACTGTATTGTAAAAATAAAAAAATATCAGCTTACTTTTGATGAAAACGCTATTTATATAACAATTAGAAAAATTTCTTCAAAAGAGTTTGAAATTCTTTTTGCAAATCCCAATAAAAAGGTTTTTGATTATATAAAAGGGATTTTTTTATTTGATATTTTAGATATTTTTGAAGATAAAATAATAATTTCCCTTAATGAAGAGAGTAAAAGATTGGTATCAGCTCTTATTTCTAAACGCTCTGTTATGGGATACAAAGTTGTATTTAGGGTAAATAAGGAAGAATTTGAAAGTATTAAAGGTTTTAGTATTGAAGGTTCTGTAAAAGATTATTTGACAAAAATTAAAAATGCACTTGAGCTTTTTGGAGTAAGTAATATATATGAATGGGATAAAATAAAAAAAGAATACAGGCGTCTTGCAAAAAAATATCATCCGGATTTGCACAGAACAAAACCTGAGCTTATCAGGAAAATATATGATAAGAAATTTAGAAGGGTAAAAGAGAGTTATGAACTTTTGGAGGAATATTATAATAATAAAGCAAGAGGTTGAATTTTAGATATAATTAAGGATAATAAAGAAGGTATTTTTATGAATATTGAAAATATTTTAAAATTAGACCAAAAAGCTTTGAAAATAATTGCCGATGCAAACAATGAGATTTCTGTTATGTATGAACAATGGGAAAAAGAAAAAAAGGAAATTTTTAGATCTTTTCAGGAAAATATTAAGAGATATGAAAAATTTTTACAAAAACAAATGAAAAAAGAAATAGAAAATTATAAAAACAAAATAAGTAAAAAGTATGAAAAAAAATTAAATTTTTTGAATTTTGATGAAAAGAAACAGAGTAATAAAATTTTTGAAAATATAAAAGAAGAATTATGTCTGCATTAAAATATGCATATGTGAATGCTTTAGTAAGGAGTCTTAAAACAAAAGAAATTTCAAAAGAAAAACTTTTTGAGTGTAATAATCTCTCTGATTTGTATTCATTGCTTCAAACAACTGTTTATAAAAATTTTTTAATTTCTCCAAAAAGCGATGATTTATTGAGCTCATTAGAAAAATATTATCTAAATTTATTTTTTAAAATAACAAAAAATCTAAATAAAAATGAAAAACATTTATTTACCCTCTTTTTTTTTGAAAAAAATCCGAATATTGATGATCTAAAAAAAGCCATTTTAAAAATTTCAAAAAATGACAAAAGAGATATAGAAAAAATAATAAAAAATTATATTGATGTTCTTAATTTAATCACTATTCTGAAATATAAAATAATTTATTCTCTTAAAATAGAAAAATTTTTCGCATATCTTATTCCATACGGAAACAAATCATTACAAGAACTTCAAGAAATAGCATCATCAGAAAATTTATACGATTTTTCAAGTAAGCTGGGATTGAATGTTAATGATTATTCTCTGGTTAAAAAAGCGATTTTTAATAATTATTATGATTCTTTAAAACAAGTGTGGTATGGATATCCTTTTAAGCTTTCAGTGCCTTTTGTGTTTTTGCAGATTAAACAAAAAGAGATTAAAAACATTTCTTCGTTTATCATAGGATTAAAATATTCCTTAGATAAACAAGAAATTGAAAAAATGGTTGTGTAATGCTTTTCCCTGAAACAATGTATAAAGTAACCTTTAAAATTCCCGAAGATAAGATAGATGAATTTTTGGATTTTTTAATTAAAAAAAAGATTTTACATATAAAAAAAGAAGAAAACAGACTTTTCAAAGAAGAATTTTATAAAATAAAAAATTTACTTATGATTGCAAAAAAATATATTTCAATTTCCCAGGCTCCTCCTGTTAATGCAAAAAAAGAAAATTTTACGATTGATGAAATTGAAAAATATTTAATGGGTGTTTCTGAAAAATTTGAAAAATATATAAATTTAAAAAAAGAAATTTTAAGAAAAGAGGAAAACTTAGACAAATTAAACACTTTTTTAGATATTGTAAAAGTAGATAAAGAATTTTTGAATTCTTTGAAATTTTTAACTTTTGAATGTGCAAACCTACCTGTTGAACATTTTGAAAAAATAAAATTTTTAATGTTGAATTACAATATTCTTTCTGTTTATGAAATAAAAAACAACAATGTTTACACTGTATTTATTTCACCGCCTAAAAAACATGATAAAATTTTTGAAGTTTTAAAAGAATTTTCAATTCTTACAATAAATAAAGATTTGTTTTTATTAAAAAAAGAAGACATCGAAAAAGAAAAAAACATATTAACAGTCCTTGAAGAAGATATCAAAAAAGAGAAAGAAAAACTAATAAAAGTTTATTCCCATTTAAAATATTTATATCAGATTTATGATGTAAAAAGTTTTTTACAGCAAAAGGACGGATTTTATATTTTAGAAGGATGGATTCCAAAAAGCAAATTTGAAAAACTTCCTTTTTTAATTTCAAAAAAAGTAGATTATACTGATGCGCCCATTCTTTTAAATACTCCTAAAATTTTTAAACCGTTTGAACTTTTAGTAAAGAATTATTCACTTCCAAAACCTTATGAAATAAATCCGACAGTTGCATTTGCCATTGTTTTTTTGTTTTTGTTCGGTTTAATGTTTGGGGATATAGGGCAGGGGTTTGTTTTGGCAGTTTTGGGTTATTTTTTGTCTAAAAAATCATTATTTGGCAATATTCTTTTTTTAAGCGGAATTTCATCAATGATTTTCGGTGTTATATATGGCCATTGTTTCGGATTTGAAATTTTTCATACATTTTCCCCGTTGGAAAATATAAATTCTCTTATTGTTATCAGTATCGCAGCCGGTGTTTTTATTATTAGTTTGGGTTTTTTTATTTTTATGTTTACCAATTATAAAAAGAATAATTTAAAGAAATTAATTTGGGGTGAAAATGGAATTGTGAGTTTTATAATTTATATGTTGTTAATCTGGATTGCTATAAAAATGTTTGTTTTTAATGTTTCCATAAAAATAGATTTGGCTATACTTTTTGTTTTGGCAGCTGTGTTTTTGGGGCATTTGATTTATGAGAGTAAAAAAACCTCTGAATCATTTTTTGAAGTATTGATTGCTTTTTTGGAAAATATTACAAATACTATTTCTTTTGTAAGGGCCGGTGCTTTTGCCCTTGCTCACGCTGCTTTATTTATGGCTATTTTCAGTATTGCCAGAATGTTAAATGAGAGCGGATATTGGATTGTTATTGTTTTGGGTAATATTTTTATTATAATATTGGAAGGGGTTGTTGTTTTTATTCAAACATTAAGACTTGAGTATTATGAGTTTTTTAAAAGATTTTATGAAGGAGGAGGATATGAATACAAACCGTTTGGGAGTTAAAATTATTTTGTTTTTGTTGCCTGTTTTAATGTTCGCAGATGATAATGCATATGCATATATCGCCGCTGCACTTTCAGTTGGACTTTCAAGTATTGCCGCAGGTATTGCGGTAGGGCTTGTAGGTGCGGCCGCTATGGGAACAATAGGTGAAAAACCTGAAATTTCAACTAAAGCTTTGATATTTTTAGGTTTGGCTGAAGGTATAGCAATATACGGTCTTATTGTTTCAATTATGATTTTAGGGAAAATATGAAAATAATTTTTTTAGGAATAAAAGAAGAGTGTATCGGTTTTTCTCTTTGCGGAATAGACACACTGGAAGTTAGCGATTTTAAAAAAGATTTCAAAGAAATAATTAAAGATAAAGATGTCGGTTTAATTATTATTGCAGACAGGTATTATGAAATTTTTAAAGAAAATTTTTCCCACTTTAGCAAGAAAAAAGCCGTGCCCTCTATTGTGTTTGTCCCTTCTTTTGAAAAAACATATTTAAATGAAAATATAAAAAGGTATCTTTCAAATGTTCTTGGAATCAGACTTTAAGTTTTTAGAAGAAGAAACTCTAAAAGAAGCTGTGGAAGAGAGAGACAAAAAGATAAATGAGGCTAAAATAAAAATCAAAAAAGAAAAAGAAGAATTTTTAAAGCAGCTTGATATTGCTACAGAAAAAAAACTGTTAAAAGAAAAATATGAAAAACTGATAAAAACAGAAAAACTTCAAATTACTAAACATTATATTGATTTGTATAATAGTTATTTTAAGAAAAAATATGATGTTATGAAAAATTTGATTATGGAAAAAATTGAAAAAGAAAAGAATTATTTAATAAACTGTTTTGTTAAAAAACTTGAAAAAGAATATTCAGAGGGTGAACTGTTTATTCCTGAGGATTTAAATATTACTTCAAAGTTTGTAATTAAAAAGCATAAATTAGAAACGGTTATTTTTAAATATAAAAGAAAAAACATTGTTTTGGATTTTAATGAAATTATAGAAAATAAATTAAAGAGTTTAAAATGGTAGAAATTACTTCAATAAACGGACCTATTGTAAATGCAAGGTATGAAAATGAATATCCTTTAATGAATGAATATGTTTATGTAGGAAAAAAGGAATTAATTGGTGAAATTATAAGGGTTACAAAAGATGAAATTACAATCCAGGTATATGAAGACACCACATCTCTTAAACTTAAAGAAAATGTAAAATTGACTTCTTCCCTTTTAAGTGCGTATTTAGCCCCAGGAATATTGGGAAGTGTTTATGACGGAATTCAAAGGAACTTGTTTAATTTAGAAGAAAGAGTTGTAAGAGGAGCAAAATCTTTTCCTTTAAATATGGAAAAAAAATATTATTTCAAACCTTCTGTAAAAAACGGTGAATATATAAAAAGAGGGCAGATTATAGGGTTGGTGGAGGATAATAATTTTATATATAAAATTTTAAGTGAATTTGAAGGTAAAATAGAGGATTTAAAAGAAGGGGATTTTAATATAAAAGAAATTATTGCGAGAGTTGGAGAAAACAGTGTTCGAATGCTTACAAAAAGACCTTTAAGAATTACAAATAAAATAAAAAGGATACCTTTAGACGAGCCATTAATTACAGGGCAGAGAATTATAGATTTTATGTTTCCTATAAGTAAAGGCGGAAGTGCTTCAATTCCCGGGGGGTTTGGAACAGGAAAAACCGTTTTGCAGCAAACACTGGCAAAATATTGTAATGCGGATGTTATAATTTATATAGGATGCGGGGAGAGAGGGAATGAAATGACTGAAATTTTGGAAGAATTTCCGAAATTAGTTGATCCTAGAAATAAACAGCCTTTAATGAACAGAACTGTTTTAATAGCTAATACTTCAGATATGCCCGTTTCCGCCAGAGAATCATCAATTTATCTTGGCATTACCATAGGTGAATATTTTAGGGATATGGGATATAGTGTGGCTTTAATGGCGGATTCCACCTCAAGATGGGCGGAAGCTATGAGAGAACTTTCCAGCAGAATGGGTGAACTTCCTATGGAAGAAGGTTATCCAGCTGATGTTTCGTCAAAAATCGCTTCTATTTATGAAAGGGCAGGAAAAATTGAAACAGTAAATAAGGAGATTGGTTCTTTAAGTATAATAGGTGCAGTTTCCCCCGCGGGAGGTGATTTTTCAGAACCGATTACAATGCATACCAAAAGATTTACAAGCGTTTTCTGGGCTCTTGATAAGACACTTGCAAATGCAAGATTTTATCCTGCAATCAATTACTTGAACAGTTATTCCAATTATATTGAAAATTTAAAACAGTGGTGGGAAAAAATAGGAAATTGGAGTGAAATCAGACAGGAGTTTAACAACATTCTTTCAAAAGACGAGCAGCTTCAAAAAATTGTTAAACTTTTAGGAATTCAATCTTTGCCCGAAGAAGAAAAGTTAACCGTTTATATTGCAGAAATTATAAAAGAGGCTTTTTTACAGCAAAATGCCTTTGATGAGGTGGATGCATTCTGTTCGACTGAAAAACAGATGGAAATTGCAAAAACCATTTTGTTAATTTTTAATATCTTCAAACAGGGAATGCTTCAGAAAATTCCTGTAGAAACTTTAAAAAATCAAAAAATAATAAACGAATTTATACAGAGTAAATATTTCATAAAAAATGATGAATATGAAAAGTATGAGGATTTAAGAGAAAAAATAAAGCAATATTATGAAAATTTTATAAAAAATTACGGAGAATAATATGAGAATTGAATATGAGGGTGCGCTTGAAATAAAAGGAAATTTACTTTTCTTTGAAACAATAGAAAATGTCGGCTTAAACGAAGAGGTTACCATCCGTTCAAATGAAAAGACTTTAAAAGGAATAGTCTCTTCTATAAATGAAAAAATTACCGTTATAGAAATATTGGGAGAGGTTTATGAACTTGATTTACAAAATATAAAAGTTGAATTTAAATATAAACCTGTTCAAATACCTCTTAGTGAAGAAATGAGTGGAAAAGTGTTAAATTCTTTTGGAGAAAGTTTAGATAACAGTATAATAAACATAGAAAAATACCAAAATATTAATGTAGGTGCATATAATCCTACAAGAAGACTTTATCCTAAGGATATTGTAAAAACAGGATTTAGCTCAATTGATGCATTAAATACATTGATAAAAGGACAAAAGCTTCCCATTTTTGCATTAAGCGGTCTTCCCAATGATGAATTTGTTTCTAAACTAGCCACTCAGATAGAAATTGAAGATTCTGTTGTAATCCTTGGGGCTATTGGACTTAGGCATGAAAGAGCTGAATTTTTGATTAATAATATTGTAAAAAATAATCAAAATGTAACAGTGTTTTTAAATCTTGCTAATGAACCTGCCGTAAATTCCATTGTTTTGCCAAGAAGTGCTTTGACATTTGCAGAATATATGGCTTTTGAAAAAGGTAAAAATGTAATAGTGATTCTTTATGATATGACTAATTATGCAAATGCTTTAAGGGAAATTTCCGCTAAAAAAGAAGAAATACCGGGTAAAAAAGGATATCCTGGTTATATGTATAGCGATTTGGCAAGTATTTATGAAAGAGCAGGTATTCTTAAAGGAAAAAATGGTTCTATTACTCAAATCCCGATACTGACACTGCCCGATGATGATATTACTCATCCAATCCCTGATTTGACAGGTTATATTACGGAAGGTCAGATAACAATGGATAGAAATTTATACAAAAAAGGTATCTTTCCGCCTGTAAATGTATTAACCTCTCTTTCAAGACTTATGAATTCAGCAATAGATAAAACACATAAACGATTTGCTTCACAGCTATATTCTTCATATGCAAAAGCCAAAAAAATAGAAATGTTTGCCTCAATCATAGGAGAAGAGGAATTGAGTGAAACGGAAAAAAAATATCTTCTTTTTTCAAAAAAATTTGAAAAAGAATTTGTAAATCAGGATATTGGCAGAACTTTTGAAGAAACATTTGACAAAGGCTGGGAATTGTTAAAATTACTTCCTGAGAGTGAACTTATACGTCTTACTGACGAAGAAATAAAAAAGTATATAAATGGTTAGGAACAAAACCACATTATTGGAATTAAAAACAGAACTTGAAATAATAAAAGAAGGAGAAAATGTCCTTGAACAAAAAAGGGACGCACTTATTAAAGAAATAATGAAAATGGTTGATATTGTTGATACAAGAAGAAAAAAACTTAATGAACATATGAGGAGCTGTTATAATGTTTTAATAAAAGCTTTTATGGAAAATGGTGGAAAAATTGAAAAAGAAGATTTTGTTAAAACTGAATTAAAAGTGGTTGAAAAAACATTTTTAGGTCTTGTTGTACCGAAAATTGATTTTAAAATATCATCAAAGCCGAATATAAAAATAGATTCAAACATTTTTACAGATTTAGCAAGGGAAAGTTTCTTTGAAGCTTTAAAAATGATTTTGGAACTAAGTGAAATAGAGATTAAAATATGGAAACTCTCAGAAGAGCTTAAAAAAACGATGATTAGAGTAAATGCCCTTAAATTTTATTATACACCTAAATATGAAAAAGAAATAAAAGAAATTAAAAATCATTTAGAAGAAAATGAAAGAGAGTTTATTAGTATTATCAAAAAATTAAAAAAATATTAAATATGTAATAATTTATATTTGTTAAAATTTTGAGCTTGTAAAAAATTTGTTTATAAAGTGAGTTGGATGGAAAAAATAGAAAAATTTGAAATATATCAACGACGGTTTTTGGGAAATAAATTAAAAGTTATGCCTTTAATTGAAAAGATTATTGAAAGTGAAATTAAAAATTTTAATAGTTTTTGTGATATTTTTGCCGGTACCGGAACAGTGGGTTGGTATTTCAATAAAGAAAATTTGCAAATTATTACAAATGATTTGCTTTACAGTAACTATATACCTCTAAGGGCTTTTTTATCAGACGAGGAGTTTGATGAAAAAAAAATTGAAGAATTATTAAAAGAATTTAATTCAATAAAAGATTGTGAGGATAATTATGTATCAATTAATTTTGGAAATAAATATTTTTGTAATAATAACGCCCGAATTATAGGGGAAGTTAGAGAAAGAATTCATAAATATTTTTTAAATGATATTATTAATCCGAAAGAAAAGGCGATACTTCTCACATCTTTACTTTATGCAATGGATAAGATTGCGAATACCGTTGGACATTATGATGCCTATAGGAACATTAAGGATATTCCCTATAAACCGCTGAAATTTTTAATGCCTGATATTGATAAAAGAAAAAATCAAAATAATTTAATATTTAATATGGATGCAAATATTTTAATAAGAGAAATAGAATGCGATGTTTTATATATAGACCCTCCTTATAATTCAAGACAGTATTCAGATACTTATCATCTGCCTGAGAACATTATAAGATGGGAAAAACCAGAGTTACACGGAAAAGCGATGAAATTTGACAGAAGCACATTAAAAAGTAAATATTCTTCAAAAGAAGCTGCTAAAGCATTTGCAGATTTAATAGAAAATGCAAAATGTAAATATATACTTTTTTCATATAATAATATGGCTAATAAAGGGCATTCCCGCAGTAATGCAAGGATTTCAGATGAAGAAATTATGGAAATTTTAAGTAAAAAGGGCAGAGTTAAAATTTATGAGAAAGAACATAAGGAGTTTACAACAGGTAAAAGTAAAAGAGGGGACAATAAAGAGAGGATATTTTTTGTAAAGGTAAAAAAATAAATGTATTGTGAAAAGGCTAAATTTCAAAGTTATTCTTGGACATATGGGACGACCAGTTTTCGTGTTTCGGAATTAAAATATCTAATTGAAAGACAATTAATAAGATTAAAAGAATTGTGGAGTGAATATCCAAATGCCTCTTGGCAAGAGATTCAAAATATATATTTTGATAAATTAGTAGAAGAGGGATTAGCACAACCAACGGCAAAAAGAAAAGACAAGGATGCTAGACAAAAAACTTCATCTTTAAAAGATTTAGGATTAATTACTGAAGATAGAAAATTAACAGAAGTTGGAGAAAAAATTTATCAAATAACAAAAAATAATAATTTTAATTTTGATAATATTTTTCAAATCAGAAATGACAGTTTTATCTATTTTAAACAATTTTTAAAAATAGAGTTTTCAAAAACTTCAAATTCAAAAAATTATTATGATTTTAGAATGAATCCTTTTTTGGCAATAATTTATTCAATTTTGAAACTTGGATATTTAACAAGAGAAGAATTTACATATTTAATTCCTACTTGTAAAAATTTTGATGAAATTAAAAAGTTATTGGAAAGAATTAAAAAATTACAAAATAGAAAAGATGAAAAAAGATTTATAAATAAATATATTTTAAATAAGATTAAAAATTCTCCTAATTATAAATCTGCTTTAAAATGTTTGTTAGAAAATCCGTTAAATGAAGAAAATTTTGAAATTGCTTATTTAGATAGAAAAAGTAAAAAAAATGCCAAGTTTCATTTTAAGCTATATAAAAAAATTATTGAATATTATAAAAATAAGTATTATTGGAATGAAAAGAAAAAATTAGAAAAATTAAAAAATATTTTAATTGCATTAAATTCAATTAAACATAAATCTAAAATCTATTTAAAACTATATTTTTTTGAAAATAAAAATTTTAAAAAAATTAAAAAAGAGCATATAGAAATTTTTGAAAGAAAAATTTCATTAAAAAATGAAATTAATTTATATAAATTTCTTTTTTATCTTTTTCACTTTTATAAATGGATTGTGAATTTAGAAGAATATTATGATTTAAACAGGAGATTTTTGAATTTAACCGATGCTTTAATTTTTGAAGATAATAAAATTTATTTAGATGAAATGGTATATACTTATTTTGAGGGTATAAATGATGATTTACTTTCTGAATCTTTACTTTCATCATCAAAAAATGACTATACTTTAAAATTACAAAAAAATTTGTCTATAAAGGAAATTTCAGAACAATTATATATTTCGGATGAAGAATATTTTAATAATTTAAAAAAGAAATATCCGCAAATAGAAAAAGTTCACGATATAAAAAAAGCAATTTTTGATATTAAAAAAGAAAAGAAAAAAGAAAAATTTATACATTTAATTAAAAATTATTTTGACAATAAAACATTAAAAAATCTTTTAGAAAAAATTAAAGGAAGAAAAGATAAAGAGGTTAAAAATTATATGGATTGGGAAGCGGATATCCCTACTATTTTTGAATATTTAATAGGTATAGTATGGTATAAATTAAATGATTACGAAGGTGATTTAAGTGAATTTTTTAATCTTTACTTAGATGCAAATTTATTGCCAAGAAGGTTTGCAAGTGGAAACAAATCTGATATTGTTTTTAAATTATCGGATGAAGATGTTTTGTTAGAAGTTACTTTAGCTTCAAAAGATAATCAAAGAAGAATGGAATTAGAGCCAGTTAGTCGTCATTTAGGTAAATATATTTTAAAAAATAATAAAAAAGCTTATGCAGTTTTTATTGCCCCTTATTTAGACCCAAATGTGTTAGTTGTGTTTAGGGCTTATAAAAATTTAAATTATTATGATTCAAATAATCCTGATAGATATATAAAGGGTTTAAAAGTTATCCCATTCTCAATAGATGATTTATTGATTATTTTAAATAAAAAAATTGATTATAAAACACTTAAAAATAAAATTGATATCGCATTTAATAATGAAGAAAAAGACGGGTATATATGGTATAAAAAAATTTTAAAGGAAAATTTAAAATGAATTTGAATTTAATATATCAGGGAGACTGTTTAGAAATATTAAAAGATAAAAATAAAATAGAAAATGAAAGTATTAATTTAATTTATGCTGACCCTCCTTATAATCTTTCTGGAAATGCTCTTAAATGGGAAGGTAATAAAACAGGTGGTAACTGGTATATGATAAATGAAGAGTGGGATAAAATGGAAGAGAGTGAATATGAAAAATTTACTTTTGATTGGATAAAAGAATGTAAAAGGGTTTTAAAACCGAACGGTTCTATTTATATTTCATGCAGTTACCACAATATAGGTGAATGTGTGATGGGACTTAAAAAAAACGGTTTTAAAATAAACAATATTATAACCTGGTATAAAACAAATGCAATGCCAAATATGACTAAAAGGGTATTTACACATTCTACTGAGTTTATAATCTGGGCGGTAAAAGGAAAAAAGTGGATATTTAATTATGAAATTTTAAAAGGGATAAATCCCGAAAAAACAAAAGACGGCAAACCAAAACAGATGAGGGATATGTGGAAAATGCCTTTAGTACAGGGAAAAGAAAGAATTAAAGGAGAAGACGGGAGGGCGGCTCATCCTACCCAAAAACCAAAAGAGATGTTAAAAAGAATAATTTTAGCTTCCTCTAACGAAGGAGACACAGTCTTGGATCCTTTTGCGGGAAGCGGGACTACTTTGGTGGTTGCAGATGAATTAAACAGAAACTGGATAGGAATAGAAAAAAATGAAAAATATATTGAATTAATAAAAAAAAGGTTTGAAAAAGAAAGAAAAAAAGAGATAAAAATCAAATAATCACATCCACTCAATCAATTTTTCAACTTCTTTAACTTCGTAGCATTTTAGAGGTTGTTCAATCGGAAGAGAAGGGATGATTGCTTTTTTAAAGCCCAGATTTGCCGCTTCTTTAACTCTTACATCAAGTCCAGGAACTTCCCTTATATCTCCAACCAGACTGACTTCACCGATAAATACGCTCTCTTTGCTTATAGGTCTGTTTCTGAATGAACTTACAATTGCTGCAATAATGGCGAGATCTGCTGCAGTTTCATTTATTTTAATTCCACCCGTAACATTTACAAAAACATCATATTGGTTAAATGGAAGATTCAGTTTTTTTTCAAGCAGGGCTAAAATCATATTAAGTCTAGCTAAATCAAATCCGGTTGCACTTCTTTTGGGTATCCCGTAACTTTCACTAACTAACGCCTGAACTTCAAGAACAATTGGACGTGTTCCCTCAAGTATTACGGTAATGGCACTTCCAGGCAGGGCTTTTTTAGAAAAAAAACTTCTGTTTTTTGCACTGACCAACCCCTGCTTGGTCATTTCAAAAATACCAATTTCACTGGTTGAGCCGAATCTGTTTTTAAAGGCCCTAAGGATTCTAAGTTCCCGGCTGGCATCCCCTTCAAAATATAAGACTGTATCCACCATATGCTCAAGTACCCTAGGTCCTGCAATTGAGCCTTCTTTTGTGATATGACCTATTATAAAAATCGGGATTTTACTCTCTTTTGCTACTCTCATCAGCTCAAACGTGGCCTCCCTGACCTGTGAAACGCTTCCAGGAGCTGAGGTTAAATTTTCAGAATATATTGTCTGAATTGAATCTATGATTACTAAATCATACCCTTTTTTAATTTCTTCTATAATGTTTTCTACAATAATCTCAGGCATTAAAAAAAGATTTTTATTTTTTATTCCAAGTCTCTCAGCCCTTAGTTTAATCTGTCCCGGACTCTCTTCTCCGGCTACATATAATACTTTTTTATCCAAATTTCCTGCAAGCTTTAGCATAAGAGTTGATTTTCCAACCCCCGGGCTTCCGCCTATTAACACAAGGCTTCCCGGGACTATTCCGCCGCCTAAAACCAAATCGAGTTCAGAATCTTTGGAAGAGAATCTGTAAATTTCCTCTTTTTCTATTTCATTAAATTTAATTATTTTTGATGGTTTTGAAGTTGATTTTTTTTCTTTTTTTTCACTAACTTCCACAAAAGTGTCCCAACTTCCGCATGCCGGACATTTACCCATCCATTTTGCACTTTTATATCCGCATTCCGTGCATTCATAAACTGTTTTATTTTTTGCCATTGCTGAATTCTTCTATTGTTTTATTGTAATTTGTAATCTGTGTAATTTTTAATTCAACCATTAAATCCAAAACCCTCCATGCAATTATCGCCATTATTAATAAAATTATATAAATAATTATAATCCATTTATGCTTTTTTAAATCTATTTCATCATCTTCTTTAAATCTTTTAACCGCAAGTCCTATAAAAAAAACAATTATAATAACCGCACCAAAATAAAATATTACATTATTCACTGTATAGGCCCTCTAAAATCCCTTCAATAAATTCATTTTTATCAAATTCAACCAAATCTTCTTTTTTTTCACCCACCCCCACATAATAAATCGGAATTTTAAGTTCATTTACTATGCTAAAGAGACTTCCTCCTTTTGCAGTTCCGTCAAGCTTTGTTACAATTATCCCGTCAATCCCCACAACTTCGTTAAAAACCTTTGCCTGATTTATAGCACTGCTTCCCTGGGTACCGTCAATTACAAGCAAAATTTTATGAGGCGCATTAACGTAAGCTTTTTTAGCGACATTCACTATTTTTTTAAGCTCGTTTTGTAAATTGACTTTATTATGTAATCTTCCTGCCGTATCAATCAACGCTACATCAATTCCCTTAGCTTTTGCTGAAGCGATTGTATCATAAGTTACGGCTGCCGGGTCATGGCCCTGGCGTGTTTTGATAATAGGGACATCAAGTATTTCCGCCCATTTTGAGAGCTGTTCAATTGCAGCGGCCCTGAATGTATCAGCAGCTCCTAAGATTACACTTTTGCCTTCTTGTTGAAATTTATATGCAAGTTTTGCTATTGTAGTTGTTTTTCCGGCTCCGTTTACTCCTATAATTAAAATTACATAAGGCTTGTCGTTTATTTCGAATTTATTCTCCGGTACATCAAAAATTTTTTCAAGCTCTTTTTTAAGTCTGTCTTTGCTTACTTCATTTGGTAATTTGTCTATTATTTTTTCTACCAGGTCATAATCAATATCCGCTTCAATTAAAGCTTCTTCTAGCAAATCTCTTGGCAACTTTTCTTTTTTTTCAATTCCTACTACCTCTTTAATTGCATCTTTTGTTTTTTGCAGACTTTTTTTAATAAATCCAAACATTTAAAATCCTTTTAATATTTCTATCGGGGTAAAATTTTCAAATTTAATAGTTTTGTTTTTATCTAAAATCACGGTTGTCGGGTATATAGTGATTTTAAAATATTTTTTTAAAAATTCACTGTCTGTTTTGTAATATTTAATTTTGAGATACTTCAATGCATCTTCTTGCATCTTTGAATATCTGGACTCATCATAAAAGAGGATATAAATTTTATTTTTTGGATAAATCAGTTGATTATTTTTGAATGTTAGATTATAATCATTTAATGTAATAATAGTTGTATTAGTATCAATTGTTTTTTTGTTTATTTTATTTTTGGCTTGTATAAGTTTTTTATTTATTTGGTTATTTACTTCTTTTTTAGTATTATTATTACACCCTATGAAAAAAATCAATATTATAAAGAAAATATATCTCAATTTAGTCCTTTTTATGCAATTTTATCAAAAAGGCTTACAAAATGGAAAAAAGTGAATTTAGGAAAATATGTCTTGGTAGAAAAGTTTATAACAGATATTTGCTTTCAAAAAAAATTTCAAATGAAATTTACAATCTTGCAAAAAATTATAAAAATATACTTTTATTTATCCCTTTAAAGAACGAAACGGATATAAGGGGGGTTATAAATAGACTCAGGAGAGAAAAAAAGAATATTTTTGTCCCGTTTATGCAAGATTTAAGCTTTAAAATGGTAAAATATCAATTGCCTTTAAAGAAAAAAAAATTCTCAATTTTCGAACCTGTAAATAAACAGCAGACTTTACAAAAAATTGACTTAGCAATTGTTCCGATTGTCGGAATTACCCTGGATTTTAGAAGAATAGGTTTTGGCAAAGGAATGTATGACAGGTTTTTTGCCAAATTAAAATATAAACCTAAAGTTATCTTTTTGCAGCTCAGTCCTTGCATAAGCAAGGAAAATGTTGCAGATAAGTTTGATATAAAAGCAGATGAATATATAAGTTTTAATATAAGGAGAAAAAATGAACGTTTTAATAATTTTAGCCGTTTCGATATTATCCGCTCTCGCGGGTTACTTTATAGCGAAAAAAATGGATGAGGCTAAGTATGAAATTTTTGTAGAACAGGCTAAAGCAAAAGCAAAAGCTATTGAGCACGAAGCTGAAATATTACTTGAAAATACTAAAACAAAAGTAAAAGAGATGGAGCTTCAGGCTCAAAATGAATTTGAAAAACAAAAATTAGACCTTGAAAAAGAATATGAAAACAAGTTAAATGAAATTTTGAAAAAAGAGGAAGAAATTGAAAAATTGGTAGAAAAACAGCTTGAAGAATCTCAAAAATTGGAAAATGAAAGAAAAGATTTTGAAAAAGAAAAAACTGTTATTCAAAAACTAAAAGATACTTATAATCAAAAAATAAAAATTCTTCAGGAAAAACTTGAAAATGTTGCGGGCCTTACAAAAAATGAAGCAAAAGAGATACTTTTAAACAGTGTAAAAGAGGATTTGAAAGAAGATGTAGCACATCTTACAAGGAAAATAATAAAAGAAGCTGAAAATGATGCCAAGAAAAAAGCCAATTTTATTATAGCTCAGGCTACTACAAGATATGCCGGTGATTTTGCAGGTGAAAGACTTATAAATGTTGTGGCTATCGGAGATGATGAAATGAAAGGCAGAATTATTGGAAAAGAGGGTAAAAATATTAAAACCCTTGAAATGGTTACAGGCTGTGATATTATAATTGACGATACACCTGGGGCTATAACAGTGAGCAGTTTTAATATTTACAGACGCCAGATTGCAGTTGAAACCATTAAAAGATTAGTAGAAGACGGAAGAATTCAGCCTGCAAGAATAGAAGAGGTTTATCAAAAAGTTACAGAAGAATTTGAAGAAAAAGTTTTAAGAGAAGGTGAAGATATTATTGTAGATTTAGGTCTTGCAGGAGCCAAAATACATCCTGAAATAGTTAAATTAATAGGTAGGCTCAAATACCGTGCAAGTTACGGACAAAACGCACTTGCCCATTCTCTTGAAGTGGCGCATTTAGCAGGAATTATGGCTGCAGAAATGGGAGGAGATGAACTGCTTGCAAAAAGAGCGGGGTTACTTCATGATATAGGAAAAGCCCTGACTCATGATTTTGGGGGAGACCACGTAACTCTTGGATATGATTTATGCAAAAGATACAAAGAACCTGAAGTTGTGTTAAATGCAATAAAAGCACACCACGGGCATGAAGAAGCTAAAAGTGTTGAAGCAGCTGCTGTTTGTGCTGCAGATGCTCTCTCCGCTGCAAGACCCGGAGCCAGAAGAGAAGTCCTTGAGGCTTTCTTAAAAAGGGTAGAATCAATTGAAAATATTGCTACAAGTTATCCTGAAGTTATAAATGCATATGCGCTTAATGCCGGCAGGGAGGTCAGGGTGATAGTTGAAGCCGATTTGGTTAATGATGACGAAGCGGTGCTCTTAAGCCGGGAAATTGCTAAAAGAATAGAACAAGAAGTTAGTTTTCCAGGTGAGATTAAAGTAACAGTTATAAGGGAAAAAAGGGCTGTTTCCATTGCAGCGGCATAATTTAATAATGGATAATGGAAGATGTATAATTAATGAAGGTAAGTTATGGAAGTGTTAGCCAGGCCTTTTGGGGAATTTCAGACAAACTGTTATATAGTGGATAAAAAAATTATTATAGACCCTGGTATCGGTGCGTTTAAGTGGGTTAAGGAAAATGTTAAAGACCCAATTGCAATAATTAATACCCACGGTCATTTTGACCATGTGTGGGATGATAAAAAAGTAAACGAATATTTTAATATTCCTCTTTATATTCATAAAGACGATGCTTTTTTTTTGCAAAACGACCCTTTTGGATTTAATCCTCCAAAAGTTGAGCCTGATGTTTTACTTGAAGAGGGCAATTATAAAATAGGGGATTACGAAATTTTAATTCGTCATTTTGCAGGGCATACACCGGGCAGTATTACTATAGAAATAGGTGATAATATGTTTAGCGGGGATTTTGTATTTGACGGAAGTATTGGAAGAGTTGATTTTCCATATTCCAATCCTGAAGCAATGAAAGAATCGATTAAAAAATTTTTAAAAATTCCTTATGATAAAATTGTTCATCCGGGGCACGGTTTTTCAACTACAATAAAAAAGGCTCAAAAATTTTTGCCAACTTGGCTTGAATATCTTTAAAATGTAATTCCTTCTTTAAGTAATGCTTTATGAATATGACTCATTTGAGTAGCTTTATTTTTACACCACTCAGGTGCAAGCAGATTTTCTGTTCCCGCAGTCATTCTCTGGATTGACACATTGTTTGGCAACATTTTAATGGCTTTAATCAAAGTATCGATATAAAGCTCTTCTGTTATAGGTTCAAAATTTCCTTTTTTGTATTCAAGTGCTAAGAGGGTATTTTCTGTTACATAAAGAGGATGTATTTTTATTGAATCAATTTCAAGTTTTATTACATCTTCAACCGATTTTAGCATATCCTCCTGTGTTTCCCCAGGAAGTCCGAAAATTAAATGGGCACATACATTAATTCCCAGCTCTTTTGTTTTTTTAATAGTCTGGGCAATATCTTCAAAAAATTCAGCCCTGTTTATTTTGGCAAGTGTTTTATTGTTAGAACTTTGGACTCCATATTCGACCCAAATTTCATAATCTTGGCTTTTTTCTTTCAGGTAATTTAGAGTTTTATCATCTATACTGTCAGCTCTTGTGCCTATACTCAGGCCTATAGCATCAGATAATTTTAAAGCCTCTTCATATAAAGTTTTTAAAGTATCAAAAGGTGCATAAGTATTTGTAAAACTTTGAAAATAGACAATAAATTTTTCACTTTTATATAAATTTTTATAAATCTTTGTAGTTTCATTGTATTGAATGCGGAGTTCATTTAATTGTTTTTTTAGAATGGGATTTTTTTCGGTATAAGGGTTTAGGGTAAATCTCTCTTTTTTAAAATTAGGTGAAAAGCTTTCATTTTCGCAGAAAATACATCCTCCCCTGGCTTTTGTACCGTCAATGTTTGGGCATGTGAAACCCGGGACTGAAATTGGAACTTTTTTTATTTTTTTATTGTATTTTTGTTTTAAATATTTACCAAATGTGTATAATTTATCCATTAACCCTCTTTTTTGCCTTTTTATAACAAAAAAGAGCAAAAAAGTCTAGATATGAAATTTTTAAAAATGATAATAATTATCATAGTATTAACTGTTATTTGAAATAACGATAAAAAAGCCCTTTTACTGATTTTAATATGTTAGAGAGAAACAGATTTTGAAATGTTAGAGTTAATTTAAAATATTTTTCTTGTGCTATAATATAATTATCATTATCAAAGAAAGTAGATAAATGAACTCTGAATATAATAAACTCCTGGATGAATTTAAGAGAATTCTTAAAAAAGCAGGGCTTAAATTTTACAAAACAAAGAGAAATTATATTTTCTACACTTTATAATAATCCAAATCATTTAACAGCGGAAGATTTGTATCTTGTAATAAAAAAACAGCATCCTGAATTAAATATTGGAATAGCTACAGTATATAGAACGCTTGCAATGCTTGAAGAAAACGGCCTTATCAGTTTTATTCAATGTAGTAACGGGAAAAAATTTGAAATATCAAAATCACATCATGACCATTTAATTTGTACAGCATGTGGTAAAATAGTTGAATTCCATAATAATGAAATTGAAAAGCTTCAAGAAAAAATAGCAAAAGAAAACAGTTTTAAATTAACAAACCATATTATGCAGTTATACGGCCTTTGTGAAGAATGTCAAAAAAAAGAAAAAGAAAAATTATAAAATAGGATAATTTCCGTCAAAACATGCAAAGCAGTAATTTTCTTTTTTATCTTTAATGGCTCTTATGATTCCGTCAATTGATAAGTAAGCTAATGAATCTGCTTCAATATATTTAGCTATTTCCTCTACACTCATTTTACTGGCAATCAATTCCTCTTTTGTAGGAGTGTCCACTCCGTAATAACAAGGACCCGTGGTAGCAGGAGAAGCTATCCTCATATGTACTTCTTTAGCCCCGGCTTCTTTTAACATTCTGACAATTCTTTTTGAAGTTGTGCCTCTTACAATGGAATCATCGATAACTACCAATCTTTTACCCTTTATTTTATCAACAATAGGGGAGAGTTTCATTTTTACTTTTAAATCCCTTACCTCCTGGGTCGGTTCGATAAAAGTTCTGCCTACATAATGGTTTCTCATAATTCCCATTTCAAAAGGAATGCCGCTCTCTTCTGCATATCCTAAAGCTGCTGCCACTCCGCTGTCCGGAACCGGCACCACCATATCAGCATCAACAGGTAGTTCTTTTGCAAGTTCTCTTCCCATCTGTTTTCTTACCACATAAACGTTTTTTCCAAAAACATTGCTATCAGGTCTTGCAAAATAGATATATTCGAAAATACACTGTTTAGGAGCTGGTTCAAAAATCATTTCACTTTTAATTTCACCATCTTCAAAAGTTATCATTTCTCCTGGCTTTATATCTCTTATAAATTCTGCTCCGACTAATTCAAATGCACATGTCTCGCTTGCTACTATATATCCGCCACTTTTAATTTTTCCAAGCGAAAGCGGCCTAAATCCAAATGGATCTCTTATAGCAAACATTTTATGACGAGAAAGTATTATTAATGAAAAAGCTCCTTTGATTTGTTTAACTGCGTCGATAATTCTCTCTTTTAATGTATTTTTTTGATAATTTTTAGCAATTAAATGAATTATATTTTCAGTATCCATATTTGTTTGAAAAATTGCACCTTTTTTGGTAAGTTCTTCCCTTATTTCTTTGGCATTTACCAAATTTCCGTTATGAACAATTGATATTTCACCAAGTCCGTATCTTGCGAATACCGGCTGTGCATCAAGAATAGAATCGTCTCCCGCTGTTGAATATCTTGTATGTCCTATTGCCATATCGCCTTTTAATACTTTAAAATCATCTTCACTGAATATCTGGGTAACTAAACCCCTGTTTTTAACGGTTTTTATTTTTGCCTCATAACTGCTGCTAATACCTGCCGCTTCCTGACCGCGGTGTTGCATTGAAAAAAGAGAGTAAAAGCAAAGTTTGCTTGCATTTTCGTTACCATAAACTCCTACTACTGAACACATTTTTTAATCCTTTAAATTTAAAGCGTCTTCTATTGAATAAAGTCCCGGTCCCTGATTAATAAGCCATTTAGAAACTTTAATTGCACCTCTTGCAAATGTTTCCCTGCTTGTTGCCGTATGGTTGAGTT
The DNA here is from genome assembly GCF_002335445.1 of Lebetimonas natsushimae. NCBI lineage: Bacteria > Pseudomonadati > Campylobacterota > Epsilonproteobacteria > Nautiliales > Nautiliaceae > Lebetimonas > Lebetimonas natsushimae. The sequence continues at coordinate 378,493 of NZ_BDME01000001.1, forward strand.
CTAAAAATTCACCGTCATTATAAAATCCAACCGTATGTCTTCCTACAACATCTCCGCCCCTGACGGCAAATACTCCTATTTCATTTTTGGTTCTGGCACCTACATGTCCGCTTCTGCCCGTAACCATTACTTCTTTTAGATCAAGTCCCCTGGCTTTTGCACAAGATTCAGCCAAAGTCAAAGCAGTTCCGCTTGGAGCGTCAACTTTATATCTGTGATGCTGTTCTACAATTTCTATATCAAAATCCCTTAGTTTTTCACTTACCATTGAAACAAGTTTGTTTAAAATGGCAACTCCCAGACTCATATTTGTTGCATACAATATAGGTGTCTTTTTGCTAACTTCAATCATGAGATTTTTTTGATGATCATTTAGTCCTGTAGTTGCTATTACAAGAGGTTTTGGGTTTTCCAGTGCCGCTTCAAGTAATTTTTGTGTTGCAACCGGTGCTGAAAAATCTATAACGACATCTGAATTTTCAAGCAAAGTTTTGGCATCGTTTGTAATTACTGTATCACTTGGAAATTCAACAGTTTGCTCTCCTGTAAACATTACAGCTCCAAGTGTGTCTTCTGAATTTTTAATAATATTTACAAGTAGAGTTCCTACTCTTCCTGTAGCTCCAACAATACCATATTTCATTTATTTTCTCCTTCAATATATTTTATTGCATTAATTGCGGCCGTTGCACCGTCACCTGCGGCTGCAATAACCTGTTTTACACTATCACTTCTTACATCTCCTGCGGCATAAAGTCCTTTTTTAGAAGTTTCCATTTTTAAATTTACTTTTACTTCTCCGTATTCATTAAGTTCTGCCAAATCTTTTACCAATTCATTATTAACTTTCATTCCAACAAATACAAAAACTCCATCTAACTTAATTTCTTTATTTGAAGATAGAATTATACCTTCTACAAAATCTTTTCCAATAACTTTTTTAACAGTTTCATTAAAAATTATTTCAATATTAGGAGTATTTAATACTTTTTTTTGAGTATGAGGAGCTGCCCTGAATTTATCACGTCTATGGATTAAATATACTTTTTTTGCAATTTTGCTGAGATACAAAGCTTCTTCAAGTGCAGTATCTCCGCCTCCAATTACCGCTACAACTCTGTCTTTATAAAAAAATCCGTCACACACGGCACAGTAACTCACACCTCTTCCTGTAAATTCCTCTTCTCCCTCAAATCCTGCTTTTTTTGGATTAGAACCTGTGGCAAGAATTACTGCTTTTGCTTTGTATTTATTTTTGTGAGTTTCAATTATCCATTTTTCATTTTCCATTGAAAGCTTTGTTACTTCCTCACTTTTAATCTCGCATCCAAATTTTTTGGCTTGTTCTGGCCAACAGCCCATAAATTCGAGTCCGCTTTTTACTTCACAGATTCCGGGATAGTTTTCTATTTCGCTGCTGAGTGTTATCTGACCGCCCGGATTTAATTTTTCTAAGAGTAATGTTTTAGCCCCAAGCCTAGAGGCATATATTCCAGCACTAAGCCCTGCCGGTCCTCCTCCGATAATAACAATGTCGTATCCCATTTTTTTCCTTTTTATTTTTTACTTATAATTCTTTTAATTATCCATTTTACATTTTTCATTTTACATTAATCACTTTTAAAGGGCTGTCCTGTTTATATAATAATTTATGATATCTCTTAATATTAACCACAACCGGGACTTCATAAATATTCAGGTATTGTATAAGTTTAATTATAGTATTTATTCCGGCAGTTGTATAGATTATATTGGGATAAATTTTTCTTTTTTGAAAAATATCTACAGCTAAAATAGGATAGGCTGTTTTGACATGTTTTATTAGGTTTTCTAAATTGTTCATTCGTGAGCTGAAAATAATTAAAGTATATTCATTTTTTTTAGGGATAAAAATATCATTTTTTGTATAAAGTACTATTTTATTAAAATCAATAAATCTATATTCGGAAAATTTATATTTGAAGTAGAAAAAAAATGCAGCTACAAGCAGTGCTCCAAAAAAGGAGCTGAAAGTATAAAAAAATTTATTTCTCAATTATGCTAAAAGTGTATTTATTTTTTCTTCATACATTGCTTTAGGAGCAGCACCTATCATAGCATCTACAACTTCACCGTCTTTAATAAACAATACAGTTGGAATACTTCTGATTCCAAATTGGATAGCAAGTTCTTGCTGTTCATCAGTGTTGATTTTACCTACAGCTACACCTTTGTCTTTATATTCTTCTGCTAATTCTTCAATAATTGGAGCAACCATTCTACAAGGTCCACACCAAGGTGCCCAGAAATCCACTACAACTAACTTGTTGTTTTTTACTATGTCTTCAAAATTCTCTTTTGTAATTTCTAATGCCATTTGATTTCCTTTTTTTATTGAATTATACCTAAAATTTTCTAAATTATTCATTAATTGATGCTGTTTTATGGAATTTTAAAGATAAAATAACAAATCTTATAAATTGCCAAATGATACATTTTCTTTTCCATCTCTCAAAAGGAGTTGGATACATTCCAAATTTTGTTTCATCATATGCTCTTTTTTCCCATTCTTTTATTTTTAATCCAATCTGTGGACTTTTAATTGCCATTTTTTCTCCTTTATTTTAATCTGGTATCAACCACCAAAATGGTTTTACTTTTGCTTTGTATAAAAACAGATAATGCATCAGCCATTTAAACCAATGTCCTGCACTACCGACTTCACCGATAGTGTATTTAATATCCCTTCCAAAATCCGGATATTTTTTGAAATCCGGAATTGTAGGATATACAGACATACTTCCGGCAATTCCCCTAAAGCCGTAATTAATTGAAACAACACATATGCTTGCAATTTCAGCCATACTTGCTTTGTGTTTGAAACTTGGTTTTCCCTCAAGTATCCATTCAGCAATATTAAGTGCTGTGGCGTGAGCCATAACTGCACTTGGCATTCCAGTTCTAGGCGGTGCAGGTGTTAAAGGTCTGCCTGATTTTGTTTTATTTGGCATTGATATCGGGTGAGGTGGAGCAAATGCAATACCTACTGCAAAAATATTTTCATATGTTGGATTTTGTAATTTTTTGGGCCAATCTTCACCGCTCCATTCATGGTAAGGTTTGCTTGCACTTGAATAATTGGCATCCACTATCATTAATCCGTTTGGTTTAAATAGTTTATCTGTATAATCTTCTCCGTTTGGGCCCACCGCTGTAATCCCAACGCCGCTAAAGGGGGGAATAAGCATTGCAAAATCATATTCAACTATTTTTTCTTCACCCTCATATGTTTCATAATAAACTTTTCCACTCTCTACTTTATAAACACTTGCTCTTTTAATCCAATCAACCCCATATTCACTAAACATTGAACGAATAATATTATTTGTATGGGTTATATATCCATTGTTTTTAACATAAGCTCCACCAAGACCCAAATCACCCAAATCCATTTCATTAGTAATATAAGTTACGTCTATATAATCCATTAAATCCAAATCATATACTAAAGAGGCTACATTCATTGCATATTCAACTGCAGCGCCTTGACAAGTACAACCTCCGTGACCAAGGCCGATTAATACTTTTTGTTTTTTGCCTTTTTTAGCCTTCTCTATAACTTTTTGAAGTTCACTCCAAGCATGTGCAGCATGGTCATAGCTGCAGACTGAAACAGTGTACCCGGTGTCCGGTCCAAGTCCTGGTGTTGCTGAAAAGTTAAGTTTTGGTCCAGTTGCATTAATTAAAAAATCATAATAGACTTTTTCCCTCTCGCCAGCTCTGCTTCCACTTGCATATTCAATAGTTACATAAGGTTTGTTTTCCCCTGCATCTCCTTCAGGGTGAATACTCAAAGCTTTTGCCTGTTTGAATTCAACACCGAATCTGTCATATACAGGTTTTAATTCAAAATAAACCTGTTCCGGTTTCATATAACCGGTTCCAACCCAAATATTAGAAGGAACCCATTGATATTTAGAATTTGGAGAAACTACAATAATTTCGGCTTTGTTTTTCAGTTTTCTTTTTAAATTCAGTACTGCTGTGTGTCCAGAAATTCCAGCACCCAAAACTACTACTTTCGGTTTCATTTTTAACCTTTTATTTTTATTTCAATTAATTATATCTTAAGTTTTTATAAATAAGAGAAAAATTATCTTTTTTAATAAAAAGTTATTATTCATTATAAATTAAACTAATAAATAATTAATGTAGAATTGAAATGGAGAAAGCGGAAAAATATAAAATAAAATATATATTTATTTAATTAATAAAATCTCAGACACTATAATTGAGAAATAATTTTATTTTGATTTTAATGTTATATATGCCCAAAGAGGGCAGGAAAATTAATGATGTTCGTAAGAATCTGTTACGTTTCTTATATCTAATATTTTGTCAAGAAGTGCAAATACAGCAATACCTATTCCCAAACATCCAATAATAATTAACCATTCCATTGTGTGTGGTGCAATATATGCATAAGGAGTTAGGGCATCTAATTGATATACGCTGTTTGCCTGATAACCAAGTCCGGGAACTCTTTCTGTCATAGGTACAATGTTTCCACCAAAAATAAATGCCTGTCTCATTAAAAATGCACCAATTACAGCTAAAACGGCACCAATTAATACTCCGCCTTTATTTTTTGAAAGGAACAATATAAAAGGTATAACAATTCCTAAAATTAGCCATCCCCAATACATCCAGCTTATAGGGCTTCCTTTAAGCATTAAATTTATCCATTTAGGATCTACTACCATAAAATCGATTATTTCATAAACAGCTGCTAAAACAGTTAATATTACTCCAACTTTTGCGGCAAATTTAATATAGTCTTCAAAATATGGTTTATTTTTAAGTCCTAAGAATGCAAAAATAATAGAACCACTAATTCCAGTAATTCCACCTGTAATTAAGAAATAAATCCAAAGTTGTGGAATATCAGTCCATAAATGTCTTGGTACGTTTTGGTTGAATAATAGTCCTTGGATAAAAAATTCACCTAAGTCAATTAAAATACCGCAAATTACCAAAATACCTGCAATTTTTCTAGCCATTTCTCTTTTGTTTGTAATAAGGAAATAAATTTCAACAAATGTAAATGGAATATAAATTGAATAAAGAGGTAACATCAACCACATACCGGCTTGAGGTTGTGGATTTAAAAACATCCAATAAATATGTAATAAGTTACCAAGGTCGCTTGCGATTGATACAAGTCCACCAAAAACCATTGAAATACCAAAAGTAATCATTGCAGCTGCCACTTTTGGAGCTACTTTTACTTTGAAAAGCTCAGCTAAAGAAGTGATAAAAATTAATGCGCTTCCACCATAAAGTAAATAAACATATTGGGTAACAAATACGCCCCAAGGTTCCGCTTTGTTTACTTCTTCAATTTCCGGTAAATTAAAAATTTGCTCTTTAAGTGCAATTGCAGCATGTTTAAGTGCTTCTTCATTATCTCCTGCTGCTACAATCCCTGCTTGAGATATAAAATCATGAAAATATCTTAAATGAAACAGTTCATACCAACCAACCAAACCGATAGCAATTAAAACATATGCAATTAGCATAGTTTTATTAAAAAATAATTCTAATAAACTGACTCTGTTTATATTTAATCCGCAACAATTAATATAATCTTTCATAGCGGCTCCTTACGCTTTTTTCCACTCAGGTTTTTTTGCCTGAGTTGCAGCTTCATATAAAGGTTTTATTTCATCCCAAGTATGTGTTTTAACATCACCTAATGTTCTTTTTGCATATTCTTCATCTTGAGGTACAAGATAGAATAGTTTAGGCAATGTTCCTTCTTCTTCTTTTAGGAAGAAGAACTTTCTTTGTTTTAATAATTTTACCAAATCAGAATTTTCATCATCCAAATCACCGAATGTTCTAACTTTAGTAGGACATGTCGCCGCACATGCTGTTGTTCCGTATTCCTGAACCCTTCCGTCACAGAATGTACATTTATCAACTGCATGTTTTGTTTCATCTACAAATCTGGCCCCGTACGGACATGCCTCCATACAACCTTTACACAAAATACACATTGAAGGGTCAACTTTTACAAGTCCTCCTTCTGCGTAATGGCTTGCCCCTGTAGGACAGACAGTTACACATGGTGCGTCAATACAGTGGTTGCATTGAGACGGATAAAAATTTAAAAATATATCGGCAAGTGTAGTTCCGCCTTCAACAATACCAACCCAGATTCTCTGTTTGTCAGCACCGAGCATTACCCCGTTTTCATCTTTACATGCCACTTCACACGCTCTACAGTCTATACAGTTTTGATATTCAAGTGCAATTGCATAATTAGCCATGACTTACACCTTTCTTATTTTTACAAGAGTTTCATTCATACTTGCTGAACCGATAATCGGATCGATTGTGTTTTCACAAATCATAGCCTGTGAAATACCGTTTTTGTATCCAAGTGTCATCATTGGTGACTGGGCACCAAATCCTGTTGCAATAAACGCTGTGTCTTTTCTGATTCTTTTAGTCGGATAAACTTTTGCTATTACTTTTTTACCCTGTTCACTGGTAAGTTCTACTTCGTCTTTAAATCTAAGTCCTAATTTTTTAGCAAGTTCATCATTTATCCATAGATAATTGTAATTCATTAAATCTAATAATAAATAGTTGTTTGGATGGAAACTTTGGGTAAAGTATGCATGTCTTCCTACTACTACCCTGACTTCCCCTTCCTCTGTGTTTGGAGCTTTATATAAACTGTCTCTCCATAGAGGGAATCTGTGCATTGTTTCAAGTTTGCCTGTTATAGGGTTTGTAAATTTTTTACCTTCAAATGTTTTTTGAGCGAGTTTTATATATTTTCCTTTTTTAGGAACAATATAATAATCTTTTGGAAGTGTAGTAAATTTTTGATAAATAGTTTCAGCCAATTCGTTTTTATCAGGAGTTTCTTTTTTAAATGCTTTTAAATGTTCATCTAACAGATCTGATTTAACCGCATTTTCAATACCTGGCCAGTATACTCCCCATTCTTTTGCTATTTTAGCAGCTTCTTCTCCGTATAGTTCTTTCATTGTTTCTTCGTTGTATTCTTCAACTGTTTTTTCAAAAGCTGCTGTTATTTTGTAAGTGCCTATGTCCAAGTCATCTTCGCTTGCGTGTTGAAGAATCGCTTTTACTAATTTTTCATCTTTAATATCAGCTTTAAGTTTTTCTTCATCCACTTCAAAATCATCTGTGAGATATTTTGCTAAATCAAAATCTTTTGGGAGTTCTGCGCCAAGGTCATCTGCATCCCAAGTGTACTTAAATGTAATTGCTGCAAAAGGTTTTTCTATTCTTTTTGCAAGTTCTTTACACATAAAATATACATCTTGTGCATATCCTCTTGGTTCAACCGCTTTACTTCTCCATGTAATATATGGCTCGATAGTGTTAAACATTTTTATAGGTGACTCTCTTTCCACATAAACAGTATCAGGCAGGATTACATCTGCATAAAGTGCTGTATCTGTGGCCTGAATGTCTATTACAACTACCAAATCCATTGTTTCATACATTTTGGCTGTTTTTTCATAATCCGGTACTGATTGAAGCGGATTTTGTTTGTAATGGAATGCCGCTCTTACAGGATATTCATTGTCAGCTAATTTTTCACCTTTTCTCCATTTAGTATTAACTTCCAAAATTGTATCTCTGATAATAGGCCAGCTACCTTTTTGAGGGTTGGCCAACGGATAAGTGTTTGGTTTTAAACATGCAATGTCTATTCTTGGTTTTGGATTATCATATACAGGGAAATCTTCATATTCATAACTTTCAAATTTAAGACCTCTTCCTAGAATTATTCCTCCCGGTCTGTTTACACATCCGTGAATTGCATTAAATATAGCCTGGGCACGTCTGAATTCAAAATCCTGATAATACCAGGTGGATTTTCTGCTTCTGTAGCAGTTTGCAGCACCTTTATATTTTTCAGCTGCATCTGAGAATTCTTTTGTAAGTCTTCTGATGGTAGAAGCCGGAATTTCAGTAATTTTCTCAGCCCATTCAGGTGTGTATTTTGCGCCTTCGCCCTTAGTGAAGAATTCTTCAAGTTCTTCAATTCCGTCAACATATTTAGCAATATAATCTGCTTTGTATGGAGTTTTGTGATAACCTTTATTGATTGTCTCATGAATCATTGCAAGCATTAAAGCACCGTCAGTTCCAGGTTTGATTGGGATAAATTCATCAGCCTGGGCTGCTGTGTTTGTATATCTTACATCAATATATACGATTTTTTCTATTCCTCTTTTGTGTGTTCTTTTGAACATATCCATAGTATCAGGAGTTACAATTCCTTCAGCCCTGTTTGCACCAAGATTTAGTAAATATTTTGTATTTCTAAAATCAGCCTGTCCCCAGCTGCCAAAAGTCAAAGCATTTGCCATAAATGATGGTGCAAAACATGTTGAAAAGTGGTCGATGAAGTTAGCAGTACCGATTCCGTTTACCAAATTCATAACAACAGGTTCGTCTACTGTTCCAGATGTGGCACCTACACCGAAAAGAAATGTACTTCTGTTGTCTTTTTCTTCATCAAGGATTTTAACCATTTTTTTGGCTATATAATCAAACGCTTCATCCCAGCTAGCTTTTCTGAATTTTCCTTCTCCTCTTTTACCGACTCTGATTAATGGAGTTGTAATTCTATCTGGGTCGTATTCTTCTGCAATACCCGCATTACCTCTTGCACACATAAAATTTCTGCTTTTTGGGTAAAGAGGGTTTGGATCTATTTTTTTAACTTTACCGTCAACGCTTCTTACAATTACCCCGCACATATTTACGCACATACCGCAAACATTCGGGGTAAATTTAGCATTTTTTATTTCTTTTTCTTTTTTTTCTTTTTCATTTGCAGCTTCTTCATAAGGCCCAAATGCAAAAGCTGAAGTGCTTACCACTGCCGCACCGGCTGCCGCAGCTGCTGAACCTTTTAGGAAGCTTCTCCTTTTTAAATCAACAATTTCAGACATTGATTCTCCTTTTAGAAATTTACGTAGTAATTGTAGCATAGTATAAGAAAAAAGTTATATCCCGAAGAGGGATATAAGAGAAAATTATCTTAATTTAATTAAAAGTTATATCTGATATATGCTCTTATGTCTTGAGCTTTTTTAACATAACTGAATGCTGTTAAATCTGGATCACCCATATCTCCAAAGAATGCATCACTTCCTGGATGTGCATAATCAATATATGTATATCTTAATTGAGCTGTTAAATGAGGAATGATTTCATGATTATAATATACATCATAAGCATGACCTCTAACTGCCGCAATGCTTCCAGCTAGTGTATCTTCTCCGTAAGTGAAACTTCTCCAGTATTTGCTTCCATAAACATAAGATACTCCAAATCTGTCGTTATCTCCAAATCCTGGCATATCAGCACCTATCCAGAAACTGTGACCTGTTTTTTTCTGAGTAGAACCGAGCATTCTTTTTCCAGATTTAGGTCTTGTTTGAGATAATGCCCATGAAGCAAATGCTGTAGTATTATCAAGAAAATCACTTATTCCATCACCGATTCCCTGAGCTGCAAATACAACATTTTCACCAAAATAATTTCCTAATGTATCCATTTTTGCTGGTACGGAAGTTCCAGTTAAATCCATATTATATGCAAGAGCTTGATTAAATTGGTTTTTAGCCATTTCATAATTTGGAACTTGCATTTCAAAACCTTGTAGGTTAAATGCCCAGACAGTTTCTGTTTTTAATGAATATTGTCCGTCATCATAAGGAATTAATAAAAATCCTCCAAAATCTGCATGTCTTGTACCTGTTTTAGTATAATCAGGATTTTCGTTACTCATTGACCATTTTCCAGTAGTATCAGTATATCCTCTACCTAAGCAGAATTTCATCCAAGTTCCCCAGTCAGCGAATTTGTCTGAAAGTTTTGCAAATAAAGGATTTCCAATTTCAAAACTGAATCCGTCAAATTCCATGTTGATTAAGTGTCCAAGAGGGCTGTTTGCAGAGTCTTCATCAACCAAATTAGCTGGGAATCCCTGAGTTGCCGGTCTTCTACCTGCACTGAACATTAATCCGTTGTCCGGTCCGAAATAATAGTTAAAGAAAGCTTCTTTAATTCTTATATATGCATCATCTGGAGTTTCATTTGCTATCCAGTCATAATTTTGAAATGGTTGATTCATTCCATTAATACTATTTCCACCAAATACTTTATTGGCTTCAACCCTTACAGTTGCTTTTAAATTGTCTGCAGGTTTATATACACCTGTTAGTATAACTCTGTTTTGTAAAACCTGACCAATATGATGTTTTTCATCTGCTGGTTTACCAGTTACATTAACTTTCATTGTCATAGGATCAACACCGTATATATAACCTTTTGTAGTTTCTTTGTTAATGTAATCGAAAGCAGTTCTTAAATCAAATCCCCAGAATAAATGAGAGTTTGCAACAACTGGAGATACTTTTTTATAATATCTGCTGTTTTGCTCTTCAACTTTTTTTTCAACTTTTTGTTGACTTGCTTTAAGTTGATTTAATTGTTGTTGTAAAAGTTCGATTTGTTTTTGTAACTGTTCAACAGTTGGTTGTGCAAATAATCCTGCTACAACTGAAGCTGAAAGTAAAATTTTTTTCATTTTAATCTCCTTTTTTTTAATTTAATTTTGTTTTAAATTTTAGCCAGTGCAAATTATAGCAAATTTAATAAAATTGTATACCTCCTCCGGAGGTTTTTTTATCAAAGTCATCCAGGAGGTATTTTTCCTTCTAATATTTTTGTAAAAAATACTTTTAAATAAGGAAGTTCACCTTTTTCAATTATCTTTTGCAAACCTTTAGCAGCTTTTGGGTTCAGTTTGTTTAGCTTTTCTAACAAAGGTTTTGCATTATCGGTAAATAATGCATTTAATTGATCAGGTGTGTTGACATCTAGTTTTTTCAATAGTTGCGGAGCTTTTAAGGTATGCCCTCCAGCGTGTTTAATGTATCTTATATATGCTCTGTAACCTTTTGTATAAGGATTTATGGCATACGAAAAAGATACCAGTATAACTGCACTGACTAAAATTTTAAAAATGTTCATAACTTGCCTTTATGAATAAATGTTCATTTGCAAATAGAATGATACACCATTTTTCCTTAAAGTTTGCTTAAAATAATTTGAATTTATAATAAAATTAATAAATTTTTGATATTTCTCCAAATTTCATAAATAATTCTTATTTGGTATAATTTTAATAAAAAAGGATTTAATTGAAAGAAAAAGCATATATTCTGCTTGCAAAACAGGAGAACATTTCTAATAGAAAAGCAAAAGAATTAATAGATAGAGGTTTGGTTTACGCAAGAGATAAAAAGGTAAAAATAGCAAGAGGTTTAATGCCTGTTAATACAAGATTTAAAATTATAAAACTTCCGGATATAAGAAAAATTTATGAGGATGAAAATATTTTAGTGGTGGATAAACCTCCCTTTATTGTAAGTGAAGAAATTGCCCAAAAATTTAAACTGCCTCTGCTTCACAGACTTGATAAGGAAACAAGCGGTATTTTACTGCTTGTCAAAAACGATGAATTCAAAAGAAGGGCAATTAAAGAATTTAAAAACAAAAATGTATATAAGGAATATATTGCCTGGGTTGAAGGAATTGTAGCTGAACCTGAAATTATTGATTTGCCAATTGAAATTAAAAAAACAAAAAGTGGCGCTTTTGCTAAAATTTCACCAAAAGGTGAAGAAGCTGTAACTGAGATTGAGCCGATTTTGGCTTTTAGGACAAAGTCAAAAATAAAAGCTGTTATCCATACAGGCAGGACCCATCAGATAAGAGCTCATTTAAAAGCGATAGACCATCCGATTATCGGTGATATTAAATACGGCGGAAGAGAATATAACAGGGTGATGCTGCACCATCATAAATTTAAAATATTTGATTATGAGTTTATTTCGCCTGAACCAAAAGACTTTAAAATGCAAGAAGAGAAAGGGAGATAATGTTTGGAAAAATAAGTGAAGGTTTTAGAAATGCCATTAATAAAATTAAATTAAAAGATGACGAAAAATCGCTTAAAAAAGCATTGGATGAACTTAAAAAAAATCTTTTAAAAGCGGATGTTCATTTTAAAACAGTAAAGGAACTTATTAAAAAAGTTGAAGTTGAGACTAAAAGAAAAGGTATAGGAAAAGCCAATTTTTTAATGGCACTTGAAGATGCCCTGAGCGAAATCCTAAAAGCTCCGGGTAATTTTGGATTTATATTTTCAACCAAACCTCCAACCGTTGTAATGATGACAGGGCTTCAGGGTAGCGGGAAAACAACAACCACTGCAAAACTTGCATATTATCTTAAAACTTTTAAAAAGAAAAAAGTTTTAATGGTGGCGGCAGACTTACAAAGACTTGCGGCGGTAGAACAGTTAAAACAGCTGGCCGAAGCTAACGGGCTTGATATATATTATGATGAAAATGCAAAAGACGCTGTTGAGATTGCCAAAAAAGGTGTAGAATTTGCAAAAGAAAAATTTTATGATGTGGTGCTTATAGATACAGCAGGGCGTCTTGCTATTGATGAAGAGCTTATGAATGAACTTGTCAGAATGAAAGAGGCTGTAAAACCAGATGAAATATTTTATGTAGCGGATTCTCTTACAGGTAAAGATGCAATCAATACTGCCAAAACATTTAATGAAAAACTTGATATTACAGGGGTTATTTTAACCAAATATGACGGTGATTCAAAAGGCGGGGTGGCATTAAGCATTGCCCATCAGGTAGGTAAACCTTTGAGATTCCTTGGAACAGGTGAAAAAATTGCAGATCTTGAAGTGTTTATTCCCGATAGAATTGTAAGCAGGCTTCTTGGAGCGGGGGATATTGAAAGTCTTGTAGAGAAGACAAATGCAATTATTGATGAAAAAGAGGCTAAAAAAATATCAAAAAAAATCAGAAAAGGTGAATTTAATTACGAGGATTTTATAAAACAGCTTGAACAGATTAAAAAACTAGGAAGCATGAAAAATCTTCTTTCAATGATTCCCGGAATGGGAGGAATGCTAAAACAGCTTGGAGATATTGACCTTGAAAATTCTGATGAAATTAAAAAAATAAAAGCAATGGTTGCTTCCATGACACCAAAAGAGAGAACTAATCCAAAACTTTTAAAAGAGAGTGCAAGCAGGAGAAGAAGAATAGCACAGGGTGCAGGGCTTAGTGTCCAGGAAGTTAACAGAATTAATAAACAGTTCCAAAATGCGGCAAAAATGGCCAAAAAATTTGCAGGTAAAAAAATTCCAAATATGAATGAAATTATGAATATGGCAAAAGGCTTGAATTTTCCAAAATAATGTATTAAAATTTCACATTATTTTTTAATGGGTAGGCTTGGGCGGGATAGAAAAATAAATAAAAAAATTTAAGGAGATACGCGTGGTAAAAATCAGACTTGCAAGATTTGGTAGAAAAAAAAGACCTTTTTATAGAATAGTTGTAACAGATTCAAGAAAAAGAAGAGATTCTGGATTTAAAGAAATAGTTGGATATTATAATCCTTTAACAGAACCATCAACAATTAAAATGGATCTAGACAGAGTAAATTACTGGTTAAGTGTTGGTGCAAAAATGAGTGAAAGAGTTGCTAAACTTAAAAAAATAGCTGAAGAACAAGCTTAATGGTAGAATCTTTCGTAAGAGAATATGCGAAACTTTTAGCATTTGAACCTGATGTAATTAAAAGTGAAATTGTACCGCATAGTGATTTTGATGAGATTATAATTTATGCAAAAAAAGCTGATGTTGGAAGAATTATAGGAAAAGACGGGGCAATGGTTAGGGCCATTAAAACCGTCATCAGCGGTTGCAGGGCAAAAGAAGATAAAAATTATAAAATTACAGTAAAAGCTTATGAAAATACCAATAGCTAAAATTGGTAAAACTTACGGAGTTAAGGGGTGGCAAAAACTTCACCTCTTAACCGATTTTCCAGAACAATTTAAAGCAGGTGTCACTTTTGAATCTGATAAAATCACTCTCACAATTGAAAAAATTGATTTAAAAAGAAATTTAGTTAAATTTAAAGGTTACGATACCCCAGAAGATGCTAAAAAACTTACAAACAGAATGCTTTATTCCACAACTGAAAAAACAAAACAAGAAATAAAACTTAAAGATGATGAATATTTTTGGTTTGATATAATCGGTTGTGATGTTTTTGAAAATGAAAAATTGAAAATGGAAAATGGAAAATTTGTCGAAAGTGAAGAAGAAAATCAAATTTTTTTAGGAAAAGTAATTGATATTGAAAGAGTGGATGTTGATTATTTAGTGATTAAAACCAATGACGAACTAGTAAAACAAGGATTTCCTAAAAGATTTTTGATTGATTTTAAAAGAAATGTGGATAAAGTAGATATTGAAAGTAAAAAAATTTATGCAAAAGGTGCAATAGAGCTTCTTGAAAGTCTCAAATGAAACTAATTTTCGTTACTCTATTTCCGAACCTTATAAAACCTTATTTTGAAGATTCTATTTTAAAAAGGGCAATGGATAAAAATCTTTTTGAAATAGAATTTGTAAATTTTAGAAATTTTGCTGAAAATAAACATCTTCATGTTGATACTACTCCGGCTGGCGGAGGTGCCGGAATGGTTATTGATAATGTAGCACTTCGGAATGCCCTAAATTCTTTAAGAGAGAAATATCCGAGTTCTCGTACTATTTTTTTAACTCCTGTTGGAAAAGTTTATAATCAAAAAGATGCCATGCGTCTGGCAAAAGAAGAAGTTTTAATTTTAGTTTCAGGCAGATATGAAGGATTTGATGAAAGACTGATTGAAGATTTTGCAGATGAAGTAATAAGCATAGGTGATTTTATATTAACGGGGGGAGAGCTTGGAAGTTTAATTATCGCTGACAGTATTTTAAGAAATATTGAAGGAATTTTGGGTAATAGTGAAAGTTTAAAAGAAGAGAGTTTTAATAATAATCTGCTTGAAGCTCCTCAATTTTCAAAAACAGGGGAAATTCCATCAATTCTCAAAAGTGGAAATCATAAAAAAATAGAGCAGTGGAAAAAAGAAACCTCAATTTTAAAAACTAAGTTTCATAGACCTGATTTATTAATAATAGAAAATTTAAAGTTAAAAAATAAAAGTTAATCAGTTTACGTACTGGTTAAATATATATACTTTATGCTATGTTTTATTTAAATTTTGCTAAAATTTGTAAAAGCAATGCCTTGAAATGCTAAATACAATTTTTTGATGTAAAATTTTAGTTAAATTTTAAAGTGTTGTTATATTTTACTTCTTTGATAATTTGTTTTTTTAAGATAATTTGATATAATTACGCTTCAAAATAAAGTGTGAATGCCCAAAGTGGCCAATGGCACAAAGGAGAAATAATGAGAAACAGATACATCGAAGCATTTGAAGCTAAACAAATTGAAGGAAAAAATTATCCTGAATTCAGACCGGGAGATACTGTAAGAGTAGCGGTTGAAATTAAAGAAGGGGATAAAAAAAGAATCCAAAATTTTGAAGGTGTAGTTATTGCAATTAAAGGTACTGGTGCTGGTAAAACATTTACTGTAAGAAAAATCGGTGCAAATAATATTGGAGTGGAAAGAATTTTCCCATTTTACAGTGAAAGTATTGCTGGAATTGAAGTAGTTAGAAAAGGTAAAGTAAGAAGAGCCAAACTTTACTATTTAAGAGGAAAAACTGGTAAAAAAGCTAGAATTAAAGAAAGAAGAGATTAATCTCTTCTTATTTTTGTATTTAATTATAAGTGACAGACACAAATTAGTTTATTGAAAATTATAATTGCCTAATATGATTATGATATGGGCACTTTATAAACACTTTTATTTTATAAAATATCTTAAATTTAAAAACTTTGATATAATATTTTAAAAAAGGTTGAGGATGAGAGATTATAATGAGCAGATTTTAAGTTTTGGTGAAATACAAGAACCGCATGAATGCATTACCATTGCATATGGGAGTGTAAGAGTGGAACAAGGTAGAATGTATGAAGATGTTTTGCCTACTGATGCATTGAAACAGGTAATTATTATGCTTCAGGAACAGGCTAAAGATATGGGTGCCGATGGAGTTAAGAATATAACAGTAAATATTACCCCTTCAAAAAATAAAGACGGAATAGATGTGTTGGATTATTACGCAATGGGGACTTTAATAAAACTTAAAGATTAATTCTTTCAACCACATCGGGTAAAAAAGTCCATTCGGCTTTTTTTAATTCTTTATAATATTCTTCAAAATTTTTAAATTTATTCGGATTTATATGATATTGTAAAATAATATCACCGTTGTCAAGTGCTTCTGTGGCATAATGTATAGTGATTCCACATGCTTTTTTTGCTTCAAAAGATTTTTCTGCGGCATGTAACCCTTTAAAATCAGGCAATATGCTTGGGTGTAAATTTATAATTTTGCCTTTAAATTCGTTTATTATAAATGGAGGCACTATTTTCATAAATCCGGCTAAAACTATTAAATCAGGCTTTAATTTTTTTAAATGGTCTAATATTTCATTAAAATCACTGCTTATTAAAATAGGAGGCAGATTTTTTTCTTTAAAAACTTCAGAATCAGCCCTGTTTGTAACTCCTGCAATCACTTTATAATTATTTTCTTTTTTTATCAGATTTAAAAAATTACTTCCGCCTTTTCCAAAAAACACTACTACTTTTTTCATTCTTTTCCTTTGTTTTTAGGAATTTGAAGCCAAATTGGTTTTGGTGAATTAATAGATGCTTCTTTGAATTTTTTATTATATTGTTTAATCATGGTTTTTAGTACTTTTAAAAATTCATTTTTATTTCTTGCCCCAGTTAAAATGTAAAATGCTTTTCCATTGGGTTTAAAGAAAATTATTGTAGGAGTTACTCCATTAAAATGTTTTTTTATATTCTTGGGAATAGAATTTTGTTGAATAAAATAAAAAACAGGTATAAAATTTTTGTTTATAAACTCAGAAATTTTTTTGTCCGAATATACGTATTTAGACAAATATTTTGAAGGGGGACATTTAATACCCGCTATTTCTATTAACATTAATTTATGATTTTTTTTGGCTAACTTTTGTGCGATATTATATGATTTAATCCAGTGAATATTTCCATACCAATTAAATGCAAATAGATTAATCAGTAGAATAAATAGAAGTAAAAATTTTTTCATATATATCCTTAAATTAAGTGTCAAACACTTATTGTATATGAAATTTATTTAGATATTATAAATATTATCTAATATCCATTTTTAATTTTACGTTAATTAAATGGTGCCCAGGGACGGAATCGAACCGCCGACACAGGGATTTTCAGTCCCTTGCTCTACCGACTGAGCTACCTGGGCTTTTTAATGAAAAATTTAAAGGAAAAATGTATATTAATTTGGAATGTAATTTTATTAAAATTTTCTTAAAGTAAGCTTAAATTAATGGATAATGTAAAATGGATAATTGATAATTAAAAAATAAATAAATGTTTTCCATTCTTCATTCTCCATTTTCAATTAAATTTTTAAAAATTTCTCCTCTGTCTTTATAATTTTTAAACTGGTCAAAACTCGCACATGCGGGTGAGAGCAGGGCAATTGAATTTAAGTTATGTTTTTTATTTATTAAATTTACTGCATTTTTTAAAGTTTTAACATCATCAAAAGGTATTTTATATTTTTTTGCTAAATTGATAAACAAATCTCTTTTCTCTCCGATTATGAAAAGTTCAATGTCGAGTTTTTGCATAAATTCAAACAATTCTTCAAAATTTTGTCCTTTATCATCCCCACCTATAATTAAATGAATTTTTTTATTTTTATATCTTTTGAGTGCATTTCTTGTTGCATCAATATTTGTAGCTTTTGAATCATCTACCCAAATTCTGTTTTTAGAGTCTTTAAATTCTTCTAATTTATGAGGGTCTATTTTAAAGTTTTTGAGACCTGCTTCTTTAAAATATAGAATATAATAAACAGCTTTTGCCATTATTTCATCAAGCAAAAAAGGAGTTTGAAATTCAAATTCTTTAAATCCAAAATAACTTATTAAATCTTCTTCATTTTCATAAAGTATTTTAAAGGCTTTTGTTTGAGTGTCAAATTCTTTTGGCATTATTACAATATCCCTCTCACTCATTCTTTTGAGAGGAGATAGTTTTGCATTTACATAATTTTCAAAGTTTCCATGCCATGATATGTGGTCTTCTTTAATAGGTAAAACTATAAAAATATTCGGTTTTGCATATCTTGTATAATGAAGTTGAAAACTGCTGGCTTCTATTACCCAGAATTTTTTGTTTTTGTCCATATTTGCAAGAGGTATTCCAATATTTCCTCCGATATCAGAATTTTCCAGAAGAAAATGAGTCATTTCAGTTGTGGTTGTTTTTCCGTTGGTACCTGTAACCCATATTTGAAAAGGGGCAGTTTCATAAAAATAGTCAAATTCGCTGATTAAGTTTTTTGCTTTTTTTATCAGCGGATGATAAGGTGGAATTCCTGGAGATGTTATTTCAAGCGTGCTTTTATTTTCATCAAAGCAGCGGCTTGGGAGCAGGATATTTCCGTATTTATCAAAAGCGGTTTCTTTGAAATTATCATCATATATTTCCCAGTCTCCGCTTTTTGCAATTGCTTTTGTGGTTAAGCCGTATCCAAAAAGTGATTTCATTGATTTAAATATCCTTTTAGTAAATCATCTAAATCTGTATCAATTTTCACATTTAAAAACGGAAGTTTTTTCTTAGTTAAATTTATTTTTACAAATTCGGTAGCGTTTGTCTCTTTTTTTATCTGTTCTTTGAATTTGGTTAAACTTGAAATTTTATCTACTAAAATACCTTTTACACTGTTTGCAATATAAATTTTTCCATCAGCATATTGTTTTAGTTTATCAACTGAAATATTTCTCTCTTTTGCCACTGTTTGTAAGAAATTATTATACGTCGGTAACAATAAATGGTTTAAAAGATATTTTTTTTGTTCAGGCGAGGCTTTTTTAAACCAGCTGATGGGCTCTTTGTATTTTCCAACTGTTATTGTATCTTCTTCAACCCCCAGTTTTTTTGCAAGTTTTTCTATAACAAAATGAGGCATAATAACCCCGATACTTCCTACAACCGCATTTTTGTTCGCCACCACAGGTTTAACTGCACTGATTATGTAATATCCTCCGCTTGCAGCCATACTTTCAATATAGGCATAAACTTTTTTTTCTTTTTGCAGATGTTTAAGGTATGCGTTAAATTCATCACTCCCGCTTGGACTTCCGCCCGGGGTATTGAAAACAAGTAAAAACGCTTTTAAATTTTTATCCTTTTTGAGTCTGTCCATTTTATCCATAAGTGAATTAATGTATTTTACGGTAATTGTTTTATTTATATTAATCTCGGCAACATAAGGTTTTGTAATAGGTTTATTGAATGAAAAATTTTTTTTCAAAAACATAAACAGCACTAGCACTTCAGCAAGTAAGATTAAAACAACCCCGATTAATACAATCTTTTCTTTTAGTGCTTTTAATTTGTAAATTTTAAGTTCAGCCTTTAATTTTTCTTCCATTTTTTTCCTTATCTGATTTTTATTGAAAGTATAGCAATAATGTTGGCAATTAAAGCAATTATCCAAAAACGAATAGTGATTTTTGTCTCCTTCCATCCTTTTTGTTCAAAATGATGATGTATAGGTGCCATTTTAAAAATTCTTTTTTTTCTTGTTTTATAACTCCCAACCTGGAGGATTACAGAGAGGGTTTCCATTATAAATACAAATCCTATGAATATTAACAATATTTCATTTTTTGTGAGAATGCTTAAAATTCCAATAATTGCCCCTATACTTAAACTACCACTATCTCCCATGAACACTTCAGCCGGATTTGCGTTGTACCATAAAAATCCAAGAAGCGAACCAATTAAGCTAAAAGCGATAACAGCAAGTTCGCCAACCCCTTTTTCAAAAGGATAAAACAGATAATGTGAATAAATTGCATTTCCTAAAATATATGAAAAAATGGCGAGTGTTAAAAATGCAAAAACGCTTGGTACTGTAGCTAATCCGTCAAGTCCGTCTGTAAGGTTTACCGCATTGCTCATCCCCACAATTACAAAAGCCCAAAAAAATATTGAAAAAATACCCATGTTTAAAATCGGATGTTTGTAAAAAGGAATATATAAATTTGTATCAAAGTGGCAAAAATAAAGAAGTCCCCCTATTATAAAACCTCCGATCCATTGAAGTATAAATTTTTGCTTAGGGGTTAGTCCCGCATGATTCGAAGCCGCCTTTATTTTCCCCCAGTCATCAATTATACCAATAATCATAAAAAATATTAATGTAAATAGTGTTATTAATACATAATTGTTGAATTTTACAGTTAATATTATGGCAATCAGGGCTGAGAGGATAAAAACTACACCTCCCATCGTGGGTGTTTCTGATTTTGCTTTGTGATTTTGTGGAGCCAGCTCGTAAATAGGCTGGGTGGCTCTGTTTTTAGCCCATTTTATAAATTTCGGATATGCAAAAAGTGAAATAAAAAATGATATAAAAAAAGCCACAATACTTCTGAAAGAAAGATAATGGAAAAGATGAATATGAAAATGCTCATATAAAAAATATAGCATAAAATCCCTTTTTTGGGTAAAATTGTATCAAAAAAAGGGTTAAAATGACTTTTAGCGGTAAAAATGTTTTAATTACTGGCGCGAGCAGGGGAATCGGTGCAGAGATTGCAAGGGTGTTGGCTGAAAAAGGTTTAAAAGTTTGGATAAATTACAGAAGCTCTGCAGAACTTGCAGATAAATTGAAAGAAGAAATTGAAAACGCCGGGGGAAGCGCAGCTGTAATTAAATTTGATGTAAGTGATGAAAAAGAATTTGTTGAAGGTATTAAAACAATTATTGATGCTGACGGAGAACTAAGTTACTTGGTAAACAATGCCGGAATTACAAATGACAAACTTGCTATGAGAATGAGTGTTGAAGATTTTAAAAAAGTAATTGATGCAAATTTAACTTCCACTTTTATAGGATGCAGGGAGGCACTTAAAGTAATGGGCAAAAAAAGATTCGGATCTGTTGTAAATATTGCAAGTGTAGTGGCTGAAAGCGGAAATATAGGTCAGGCCAATTATGTGGCAAGCAAAGGTGGAATCATTTCTATGACAAAAACATTTGCGCTTGAAGGGGCTGCTAGAAATATAAGATTTAATACTGTAACTCCTGGGTTTATAAAAACAGATATGACTGAAAAATTAAATGAAAAAGTAAAAGAAGAAATACTTAATAAAATCCCATTAAAAAGAATGGCAGAGCCAGTTGAAGTGGCAAATGCGGTTGCATTTCTTTTAAGTAATGAGGCTAGTTATATAACAGGTGAAACTCTTAAAGTAAACGGCGGAATGTATATGTAATTTGATAATTGAAAATGAATAATGGAGAATTAAAAATTATGTTAAAAGGATTGATATGAAATTTATAGGAACTAGAGGTACTCATAAAGAAAAAACATTCAGCGAAGTTATATTAGACCCGGCTGCTCCAAACGGCGGGCTTTATGTACCCAAAAAATTTCCAAAAATTAATGAAAAATGGCTTTTAAAATATTATGATGTTATGGGTGAAAGACCTTATACCCACATTGCCAGAGGTATTTTAAAGCTGTTTAAAATAGATATTGATGAAAAACTTATAGAAAAAGCGCTTTTTACTTATTTAAAAAATTTTGACACTCAGGAGGTTGTACCGGTTGTAAGAATTAAAGAAGGGCTTTTTGCAGGTGAGCTTTGGCATGGACCGACACGTGCATTTAAAGATATGGCACTTCAGCCTTTTGGGGTGATTTTATCTAAACTGGCACAGGAGAGAGATGAAAATTATTTAATTTTAGCCGCTACCAGCGGAGATACAGGGCCGGCGACTCTTAAAACTTTTGAAAACAGAGAAAATATAAAAGTTGTATGTATTTACCCTCATGAAGGAACCAGTGAAGTTCAAAAACTTCAAATGGTAACCACTGATGCCAAAAACGAAAAAGTGCTTGGTATAAGGGGAAATTTTGACGATGCTCAGAGTGCTCTTAAAAATTTGTTAAAAGATGAAGATTTCAGGAAAATTTTAAAAGAAAATGAAATTAAACTATCAGCCGCAAACAGTGTCAATTTTGGAAGAATTATTTTTCAAACTGTTTATCATTTCTGGGCGTATTTGAAACTGCTTGAGAGACTTGAAATAGAAATGGGAGAAAAAATAGATGTAATAATTCCAAGCGGAAATTTCGGAAACGCCCTTGGGGCTTATTATGCGAAAAAAATGGGGCTTCCGATTGATAAAATCGTAATTGCAAGTAATAAAAACAATGTTTTATATGAATTTGTAACTTATGGAAAATATGATTTAAGGGATAAAAATTTAATTAAAACAATCTCTCCCGCAATGGATATTTTAAAATCTTCAAATGTTGAAAGACTGCTATTTGATAAATTTGGGGAAAACAGATGCCGTGAGCTTATGGAAAATCTTGAAAATCATGGATATTTTGAATTGAAACCTGAAGAACACGAAAAAATAAAAGAAGATTTTATTGCAGATTTTGCAACCGACGGTGAATGTGAGGAAATTATTAAAAGATATGTGAATGAATACAATTATTTAATGGATCCCCACACTGCAACTGCTATTAAAGCCTATGAATATTTAAGCGAAAAGGGCCAACTTGATAAAAAAGTAGTGGCTTATTCTACTGCCGAGTGGACAAAATTTGCACCAAGTATCTATTATGCTCTTACAAATGAAGATTTGGATAGGGAAATTGCTGAGGTTGAAGAAAAAACTATTAGCGATAAAGATGCCATTGCATATATTGAGGCCACTTTGGATGAAAAAGCGCCTGAAATGATAAGAGAACTTTTTGAAAAAGAGATTAATGAAACAGTAATAAATAAAGACGAAATCAAAGATGAAATTATTAAATTTATTGCTAAATGAAAACTGTTTTAGGAATTTATCTGTTTATTTTAATTGGATTTGTTGCAAAAAAGGGTTTTGAAGAAATTGAAGCTAAAACACTTGTAATTTTATCAACCTATTTTCTTCAGCCCTTTCTTACCCTCTGGGGTATTATGCTAATTCCTCTGAATAAAGAACTTATTTTAGCCCCGATTGTTTATTTAGTAACTGTTTTTGTTGCTTTAATTTTTACATACCTCTTTTCTGCTAAACTTGAGAAAAAAGAAAAAATTATAGCTTCACTCACCCCTCTTATAGGAAATACGGGAAATCTTGGGATTCCTTTAAGTTATGCCATTTTTGGGGAAGTAGGGGCAAGTGTGGCAACTTTAATTAATTTAGCTAATATATTTTTTATTTATTCTTTTGGTATTTTTTTCTTTGCTAGCGGAAAATACAATTTTAAGAATGCATTTAAAAAAATAATTAAGATTCCGGTTATCTGGGTTGGAATTTTGGCATTAACGCTTAATCATTATCATATAACTTTTGATAAAGAGACAATGAAAATTTTACAGATGGGAGCGTTTGCATCTATTGTAACCCAGCTTCTTATTTTCGGGATTTATATAGCAGAGATTAAAATAAGGGAAGTTTCTTTTAAACTGGCTTTCCTTACCACTTTTAATAAATTTGTAATTTTTCCTTTAACCGCTTTTATTGTTTTAAAATTTTTTAATTTTAATGAAAGTGTTTATAAAACAATTTTGCTTGAAGTGTTGACTCCCCTTGCAATTACAAATGTAAATTTAGCGGCCCTATTTGATTTATATCCACGAAAAGTTGCTTTTTTAATTTTGCTTACCACATTTTTATTTTTAATTGTTTCTTTTTTATTTATTTGATTCCTCTTAGTTTTAAACTTAAAAGTCCTAAATATTCATGAATTGCCCTGTAGCTTTTATGAAAATTGTTCTCATTTGGAAATATATCCCAATACGTATAATAAGGCTTATAAAAAAATCCTACAGGTTTTGGGATGATTTTAAAGTCAAAGTGTTTAAAAAGTTTTATAGCCCTTTTCATATGATACGCACTTGTGACTAAAAAAATTTCTTTTTTTAATTTTAATTTTTTAAATAGTTTAGCAGTAAATTTTGCGTTTTGATATGTATCGAGTGAATTTTTTTCATAAAAATCTTTGATTTTACAATTGCATATTTCTTTTATTAACATGACATCTTTTTTTACGTAGTCGGCTTCTTTTATTTTCATCCCTCCACCTGTATAAACAAAAGGTAAATTATATTTTTTTGCAAGCAAAACTCCGTAAATTTCTCTCTTAAATGTTTCTGGATAAGATCTTAATACATCTTTTGGGTTTACTGCCCCTCCTAAAACAACGACAGCTTTTGGAGTAATCTTGTCTTTATAATAATTGTGTTCCAGCGGATATAAAAGTATATTTGCAAAAAATTTGTTTGAGAGCAGATACAGGGTTAGAGCTGAAATATAAAAAAGCCATTTTAATTTTTTGGCATAAATTCCGGCAATTATTAGTATAATTATAAAAATTCCAGGCGGCAGTAAAAGATATGTAAAAAGTTTTGAAATTACAAAAACCATAAGGAGCCTTTTTGAACGTAATTATAACAGGTGCAAGCAGGGGAATAGGCGGGGAACTTGCCAAACATTATGCAAAAAAAGGAAAAGTTTACGCAGTTGCAAGAGATGAAAAAAGATTAAAAGAATTGCAAAAAGAAAATAAAAATATAATTCCAATAGTTTGCAATTTAAGCAATATTGATGAAGTTAGAAAATTAAAATTTAGTGATATTGATTTGGTTATATGCAATGCCGGTATTTCTCTGCCGCACGCACCGGATTTTACTCCCTATGTTGAATTTGAAAAACTTTTTAAAATAAATTTTTTAAGTATTCACGCACTTTTAGAGAGAATTGTTCCTGATATGCAAAAAAGAAAAAAAGGTAAAATTGTGTTTATTTCATCTCTTGCGGGAGTTGTAGCATCTCCAACTTCTCTTCCATATTCTGCTTCAAAAAGAGCTCTTAATTCATACGCCCAGAGCCTTAGAAATATGTTAGCAAAATACAATATAAAAGTTATAAATATATTACCCGGGTTTATAAAAACAGATTTGACAGCAAAAAATGATTTTTATATGCCATTTTTAATGGAACTTGACGAAGGGGTAAAAAGAATAATAACAGCAATAGAAAAAGAAAAAAAAAAAGAATATGCTTTTCCTAAAAGATTTTATTATATTTTAAAAATTTTTAATATGCTGCCTATTTCGATTCAGGATAAAATTTTGCAAAAATTTGCTTGAAATATTAATTTCAATGCTTTATTTTCATTAATATTTTATTTTTATTATTAGCTCAGTATATTTTCTTGACATTATAAATTTTTTTTCTTATAATTTCAATCCGCAAACATTCCGGCGTAGCTCAGTCGGTAGAGCAGACGGCTGTTAACCGTCGGGTCAGAGGTTCGAGTCCTCTCGCCGGAGCCACTTATCAGTGAAAAGTTTAAAATGTAAAATTAAAATTTGTTTTATATAGTGCCTGGCACTGATTGAAATAGTTTTTATTAATTTTTTTATTTTTCACTTTTCATTTTATATTTTTAATTTAATATATCCTTTTCTTGCAAAAATCCTTAAAATAAGATATATTAAATCCAAAAAAGGCTTTTAATGAAATCTGTTTGCACATATTGCGGTGTGGGGTGTGAAATAGATGCCAAAATTCAAGATGATAAAATAGTAAAAATAAAACCTGTTAAAGACGGTATTTCAAGTGGTGGTGAACTTTGTATAAAAGGAAGATATGGGTTTGAATTTTTAAACAATAGGCTTAAAAAACATTTAATTAACTATAAATTTATTAAAAAAAATGCTCCTAATATGCCGCTTGAGCTTCAGGTAAGACTTGCCAACTTAACTCCTTACAATGAAAATTTTTATGAAGCGCCTTTGAGTTTAGCTGTTGATATAACTGCTTGGAAACTCAAAGAAATTATAAAAAATTTTTCTTCTCATTCAATTGCCTGCATTGGAGGTGCTAGGACAAGTATTGAAAGTGCCTGGTTTTTTCAGCATTTTGCTAGAAAAGTTTTAAAAACACCACATATAGACAACTGTGCGAGGGTTTGTCACGGTCCGAGTCTGAGCGGTCTTAAAATGAGTATAGGTGAGGGGGCAAGCAGTGTGGATTTTGATGCCATTTTTGATACGGAGGTTATTTTTATAATTGGTTCTAACACCACAGAAGCACACCCGATGGTTGCAAGCAGAATTATAAAAGCAAAAAAAAGAGGTGCTAAAATAATAATTGCTGATGTTAGAGAAATTCCTGTTATGAAATTTGCCGATATTAAGGTTATTTTACCATTTGAATCAAATCTTTTATTTTTAAATGCAATTGCAAAAGAGTTAATTGAAAATAATCTAATAGATGAAGAATTTATAAAAAATAGATGTGTTAAGTTTGAAGATTATAAAAACTTATTACTTCACGATAAATATGATAAGCATTTTTTTGAAAAATTAAACGGGTTTAAACAGATAAAAACCAAGATTGAAGAAATAGCGAAAATTATTACTAAAAAAACAATTTTTGTCTGGGGGCTTGGGGTTACAGAACATATTGACGGAACAGAGGCAGTTAACGCCATAAGTAATCTGGCAATGCTTACAGGTAATATAGGTAAAAATGGGGCTGGAGTTTTACCTCTTAGGGGGCAAAATAATGTCCAAGGTGCGTGTGATGTGGGATGTCTTCCATATTATGGGCCGGATTATCAAATACCTGAAGAAATAGGATTAATGACACCTGATGTAATTGAAGAGATGTTAAAAGGTAAAATAAAAGCACTTGTGAATATGGGGGAAGATATTTTACACATTCATCCGAATCAAAATAAAATTAAAAAAGCTTTTGAAAATTTAGAATTTTTAGCAGTTTTGGAAGTAATGGAAAATGAAATTACAAAAAAAGCTGATATTGTATTTGGCGTAAAAAGTGCATATGAAAAGAGCGGAGTTTATATAAATGCCGAGCGAAGACTTCATCTCTCAAACCCTTTAATTGAATCCGATTTGCCGGATGATTGGGAAATATTGCAAAAAATAGCAAATAGATTTGATAATATATTTAATTTTAGTTCCAGTGAAGAAGTATTTGAAGTAGTTAGAAAAGAAGTAAAGAGATTTGAGGGTGCCACATATGAGAGATTAAAAGAAAAATCTCTTCAATGGCCAATAGACAAAAATGGAAATGATTCTCCAATTTTACATACCCAAAATTTTTCAACACCTGATGGAAAAGGGCATTTTCATTATCATAAATATCATTTAAGAGGAGAAGTTAAAGATTTGGTAGAAAATAAAAAAAGATGGTGGTTAAATACAGGCAGGGCATTGCCACAGTATAACAATGCAGCCCAGACAAAACATTCAGATAAACTTTCAAAAAGATACGGTGATGATATATTACTTGTTAATCCAATTCACAAAAATGAAATAGGAGAATTTGTCAAATTAAAATCAGTTTATGGAGAAAGTGCTCCAGTTAAAGTAAAATTTAGTGAATCTGTCAGACCTTATACTCTTTTTACAACTTTTCATTTTGCAAAAAATAAAATAAATTATCTTTTTGGAGACGCTCACGACCATAAAGTAAAAACAGCTAGATTTAAAGCAGTGGAGGTGGAAATAATAAATGTTGATTGATATGGAGGATTATTTAAAAACTGATTTTGATGTTATTATTGATGTCAGAAGCCCGAAAGAATTTGAAGAGTCACATATTCCTGGAAGTATAAATCTTTATGTGTTAAATGATGAGGAACATCACGAAGTAGGGTATTTATACAAGCAGGTTTCAAAAAAAGCCGCTAATAAAAAAGGGGTTATTTATATCTTAAAAAATATTTCCCATCATCTTGCAAACAATGATTTTGAAAATAAAAAAATTCTTATTTACTGTGCAAGGGGAGGAAAGAGGTCCGAATCTTTTTATACTATTTTAAGACAGCTTGGATATGATGTTTACAGATTGAACAAAGGTTACAAGGGATATAGAAAATATGTTACTAATTATTTACAAAATATAGAGCATAATTTTTTGGTACTTAGGGGTCCTAGCGGCTGTGGTAAAAGTGAATTACTGCAAAATTTAACCCCTAGCCTTGATCTGGAAGGTTTTGCCAATCATTACGGCAGTTCTTTTGGTGCAAGGGGAGAGCAGCCCTCTCAAAAAATGTTTGAAAATATGATTTTTGAAAAATTAAGGAAAATAGACAAAAACGATTATGTTTTTATAGAGGCTGAGAGTTCAAGGATTGGAAATTTACTGCTCCCCGGAAATTTGACAAAAAAAATAAAATCATCACCCCAGATAGAAATAAATGCGCCTCTGGATGACAGAATTGAAAGGATTTTGAAATATTACGGAGATATTGATAAAAATGAATTTGTTAATAATTTAAATAAAATAAAAAAATATATATCAAATGAAAGCTATGATGAAATACTTTATAATTTTGAAAAAGGCAACTTAAAAACTGTTGCCAAAATTTTGCTTGTGGATTATTATGACAAAGTATATAAGAAAAAAGATGCTGATTATTTTATATTAAATAATAATTTAGAAGAAACTTTAAAAAAAATAAAAGAAATAAAAGAAAAATTTGTTAAAATTTTTTAAAAAGGAGATTTATGAAAATAGAAAATTTAGGACTTTTAAAACAACTTGGATACAGTGAAGATAATTTAAAAGAACTTAATGCAGTAAAACAGAACACTCCAAATTTTGAAAAAATTAAAAATCATTTGGTTTCTTTAAATGATAAATTAAAACATTTAAACGGATTTATTGCTTTTTCAAATTCAGTGCCGCATTTAAAAATAAAAGTTGAAAACAGCGGGGAATTATTGGAAGAAGCAAAAGAAATTATTGAAAAATGGGCTAAAAAATATAACGTAATTTTGGAAAAAGTAAAAGAAAATGTTTTTTATATAAAAAAGGTTAATTAAACATATTGTTTTTATTGCTGAACTGATTTACAAAAGGTATGATTTTTAAAATTGTATCTTTTGTAATTATTTCATTTCCTTTTTGAATAATAGCCACAGAATTTGATTTAATGAGGGGTTTTAACATACCGGAGCCGTATTTGTAGTTATTATATACTTCCCATTGCCCGTTTTCATAAAATCCAAGTGCGGTATGGTCTTTTTTAGAATTTACTTTAAAATCGTTTATGTTTTTTGCTAAATAAGTTTGGTGATAATAATTTTTGGCTCCGCTTATTTTTCTTAAAACAGGTATTCCTATACAGAACATATTTAAAAAGCTGCTTAGTGGATTTCCTGGCATTGCAAAAACAAATTTTTTGCCTATTTTCCCTATCATTGTAGGGCGTCCCGGTTTTACTAAAATACCGTGAAAAAATTCTTTTAATCCTAAATTTTTAAAAATTTCAAACATATAATCTTTTTCACCAAAACTTATTCCGCCGCTTGTGATAATTACGTCATAAGAATTTAATATATTTTTTATTTTATTTAATGTATCTTCATACGAATCTTCTGCAATACCTATAATATCTGTATCAAAATTGTATTGTTTTAAAAGTGAATAAATAGAATAAGAGTTTATATTATATATTTCGTCTTCATCTGCTTTTTCGTAAGGTTCTTTTAATTCATTACCGCTTGAGAGGATTGCAATTGATGGTTTCTTATAAACAGTTACATTAGTAATTCCCTGACTTGCAAGAAGAGCTATGATTTCAGGTGTTATTTCTTCGCCTTTTTTTACTAAAATTTCTCCTTTTTTTATATCTTCGCCCTGTTTTCTTACATTTGCACCTTTTTTTATTTCGGGAATTTCAATATATTCATCTGTTACTTTTAAACACTTTTCAATAGGAATTACAGTATCTACATTTTTTGGTATTTTTGCCCCGGTCATAATTTTGACGCAATTCTCTTCTTTTATGTCAAAGTCTTCAAATTTGTCACCGGCATAAATTGCTTTTATTATTTTTAATTTTTTACTACCTGAGTGTTTAAATCCGAATCCGTCCATTGCGGAATTGTCAAAAGATGGGTTGTTTTTGGTAGCTTTAATATCCTGGGCTAAAAAATATCCCAAAGCTTCATTTATAAATATATTTTTAGAAGATAAAAAAGAAGCTTCTTTTAATGAAATTTCCAAAGCTTCTTTATAAGAAATGTTATTTAGAATCATTTTTTCTTTTTTTTCTTAATAGGGGTTACTAATAAATTTATATAATTTCCTTCTAATTTTGGTTCTCCCTGTTTTTCTGCAACATCTTTTACCATATCCCAAACCCTGTTTATTACCTCAAAACCTTTCTCAGGTGTTGCAAGTTCCCTGCCTCTTAAAAATACTCTTAATTTTACATGTTTACCTTTTTCAAGGAAATCTTTAACATGTTTTACTTTATAGTTTATATCGTTATCCTGGATTTTACTTGTAAATTTAACTTCTTTTACTTCGATTTTAACCTGTTTTTTCTTGGCTTCTTTTTTCTTTCTTTCCTGTTCATATTTGTATTTTCCATAATCCATTGCTTTGGCAACAGGCGGATTTGCATTTGGGGCAACACATACTAAATCAAGCCCTTTGTTATAAGCGATTTCAAGTGCTTTAGCTGAATCAATTATTTTTGGCTCTCCTTCAGTATCTACAAATCTTACTCTGTCTGTAAAATCTATAATTTCTTCATTTAATAACACTTTATCTTTACTCATAGTTTAACCTCGCATAATTTTTTAATCATTTCCACAAATTCTCCTTTTGTCATTTTGTATTGTTCTCTTTTTTTTCTGTCTCTAATAGCAACTAAATTATTTTCTACCTCTTCATCACCTACGATTACTACATATCCTACTCTTTGTTTTTCAGCATTTCTGATTCTTTTGTTTAGCGAATCGTTACTGTCATAAATTTCAGTTACTATATCGTCTTCTAATAATTCTTTTTGAATTTCTTTAGCATAATTTACGTGTTTTTCATTAATCGGAACAAATATAGCTTTAATTGGAGCTATAAATGTTGGAAATTCTGCTGCGTAATGTTCTGTGAGAATGGCAATAAACCTTTCAAAACTTCCGATTATGGCTCTGTGAATCATTACTGGACGGGCTTTTTCATTATTTTCATTAATATATGTAATATCAAATCTTTCAGGCAGGTTAAAATCAACCTGAATAGTTCCGCACTGCCATTTTCTGCCTATTGCATCAGTAATTTTTATATCAATTTTTGGCCCGTAAAAGGCTCCACCGCCTTCGTCAATACCATATTCTCTATTAAGTCTGTTTAGCGCCCCTTTTAGAGCCTCGGTTGCTTTTTCCCAGATTTCATCGCTTCCGATTGATTTTTCAGGTCTTGTTGAAATTTCCATTTCATAAGTAAATCCAAATCTTTGCATTATAGAATCAACAAATTCCAAAACTTTTATAACTTCATCTTCAATCTGGTCTGGTCTGCAGAAAATATGGGCATCATCCTGGGTAAATTCTCTAACTCTAAGTAGTCCATGTAATACACCTGATTTTTCATGTCTGTGAACCGTTCCAAATTCAAAAAATCTAAGTGGAAGTTCTTTATAACTTCTTACTTTATGTCCGAATATTTTAACATGGGCTAAACAGTTCATAGGTTTAATGCCGTATTCTTCCGCAGGTTTGTTTGGATCGTCGTTTTCAATTTCTGTAAAATACATATTTTCTTTGTAGTTATAATAATGCCCAGAAATTTTCCACATATGGCTTCTTAAAAGTTCGGGTCCACGTACCGGCAGATAATTCCTTCTTATGTGAGCAGAATAAAGCAGTTTTTCAAGGTTACCTCTTAAAAGCGCACCTTTTGGGAGCCATATAGGCATACCTGCACCGATTTCCTCATCAAACATCCAAAGTTCAAGTTCAGTTCCAAGTTTTCTGTGGTCTCTTTTTTTTGCTTCTTCAAGCATTTTAAGATATTCCTGCAATGCTTCTTTTGTGGCAAATGCAGTACCGTAAATCCTTGTCAACATTTCATTTTGACTGTCACCTCCAAGATAGGCGCCGGCAACTTTTTGAAGTTTTACATTTTGAAGATATTTTGTATTAGGCACGTGAGGTCCACGGCAAAGGTCTTCAAAATCGCCCTGTTTATAAATTGAAACTTTATCTTCGTCAATCATATCAAGAACTGCCTGTTTTAGTTCGTCATCTTTAAATTTTTCCCTTGCCTCTTGTTTTGAAATATAGTATTTTTCAATAGGAATTTTTTTCTTTGCAAGGGCTTTCATTTTTTTTTCAATGTTTTTCAAATCTTTGTCTGTAATAGTTTCTTTTGTTTTTAAATCATAATAAAATCCGTTTTCTATTGTAGGTCCTACATAAAATTTTGCATCGGGATAGAGTTCTTTTATAGCCTGGGCCATAAGGTGAGCGGCAGAGTGTCTTATTATTTCAAGAGCTTCAGGGGAATTGTCAAAAAAAACAGGTTCGGCATTTTCAATACCTAATTCTTCGGCTGTTTGTGTATCAATAATTTTATCATTATATTTATAGGCGATTATATCATTATGCATAAAAATCCTTTTGAAATTTTTTGAAGAGAGTGTAGCAAAATAGAAGTCAAATGTAAATTCCTAATTTTGTAATTTTATATTGTCTATTAATTTTCAAGTAATTTAATCCTTTTTTAGGTGAATTTTAACTTAATTAAGTTTTAATGTCAACAAAAAAATAATTAAAAATGTGCAAAGGAGAACGGAAAAATTAAAAATGCAAAGAGAAAAATTGTGAATGAAAAATTTTAATTAAATGTTTTGAAATTCATTCACTATTCTAAAGTACATATTTTAATTAAATAAAAGTGTCAGAGAGTTTGATTGTTTAAAAAGGAAAAAATCCCAAAAAAAGGGATTATCCTAAGAAAGGATTTGCATAAAGTGCGATTAATGCAAGAACTAGCGCATAAATAACTTGTGCTTCGATCATCGCTAATGCGATGAACATTGTACCCATTAA
This sequence comes from Lebetimonas natsushimae, assembly GCF_002335445.1. Taxonomy (NCBI): domain Bacteria; kingdom Pseudomonadati; phylum Campylobacterota; class Epsilonproteobacteria; order Nautiliales; family Nautiliaceae; genus Lebetimonas; species Lebetimonas natsushimae. The sequence goes on from NZ_BDME01000001.1 coordinate 411,537, forward strand.
TTTACCACCAAGTTGAGGGTTTCTTGCAGTACCAGCAATAGTTGCAGCCGCAGTGTGTCCCATCCCGATTGCACCACCAAGAGCTGCAAGTCCTAGACCTACAACAGCAGCTACTACGCTGTAAGCTTGAATCATAGTAGAATCACCTGCAAATGCGAATGCTAAAAATCCTGCCATTAAAAGAGCGATTTTTTTCATATTTTTCTCCTAATATTTTATTACGCTATGCCCGTTCGGCTTGCGTATCCCTACTTATCACATAGCGCAATGAAATTATAAATAAAAATTAATTTTTTTGCAAGTTATTGATTGTTGGATATTGGTTGAATATCTTAATAAAGGATTAAATTTTTTAATATTTCAAAAAAACTATGAACAATTTTTTAATGTTTTTTATTTGTGAAAACTGCAGTTATTTTTTCATTAATGCCGATTATAAAAGGTGTGCAAAAATGTTAACAAAAAATTATAATGTAATGATGGAAATAAAAAAGATTGTTTTTATATTATATTTGTGATATAATTATTAAAGATAAGTTTAACTTATCTTAAGCTTTGTTTAAGCTTTGAGCTGTATAATTACAACTTGAATGTGTATTCATTAGGTTAATGAATGCACACATAAAAAATAAAGGAGCAATCATGAGACGCTTAGCAAAAATGTTAGTAGCTGGAGCGCTACTTGCAAGTGTCACAGCAACAATGGCATTTGCTGATTACAATAAAGGGTACAAATATTATGAAAAATATGTGAAAAGAGCTTCACATGTTAAAGGTACCGATTTTCTTAAAATAATTGGTGCTAAAACACCTGATGACATTAATGCATTATTCAAAGATAATGCAAAACCGTTAATTAGCCTATTAGAAAAAAAAGGTCAAAAAAAAGCTGCAAAAGCTATTGAAAAAATCGCTAAAAAACACAAACTTAACGATTTAAAAGACTTTTTAGTAGGAATGGTTAACGGTAAAATTCCAGCTGGCTGATAACGCTTAACAGGGCTTCGGTGAAGCCTTACTATTTTTTTAATTATTTTGATATAATTTTATCCTCATATGGAGGGGATGTGATCCTGGTGGACACCTCGGGCTTCAAACCCGATGGGGCGGTAGGTGACTACTTGCCCGGAAGGTTCGATTCCTTCCCCCTTCCGCCAAAACTTCTTATTTATCCAATTTATAATTTAAATTTATTTGTTTAATAAATTTTTCTAACTAATAATTTATTGTATTAAATGAAATATTAATGTTTTTAAAAAAATTGAGAAGTATGCTATTCTTTTATTAATAGTATAAAACATTAATAAAAATAATCTAACAATAATATTGGCGGATTATGATAAAAGATATAAGTATTTTATTATATATAAGGATGCTAAATAAATCTTTTTGGTTTTATATTGGTGACTGGCACTATATTAAACATCAATGTTAAACAGGTAAAAAAAGAAAAGGGAAGTTTATTGTTGATGAATAGTTTTGATAGCTTTTTCTTTGAATTCTTTAATTTTTTTGAGTAAGTCTTCAAAAATACTTCCTGTTTTATGACCTTTTTTAATTTCACTTTCAAGTTTAGTAATTTCATCTTTTAACATTTTGTATGTTGTGTCACTTTTACTTGTATATCCGAGAGTTTCGGCAAGTACTAACTGATGTTTTGCTTCATCTAAATATTTTAAAGCCTGTTTTTTGTCTTTTTTAACACTTTCCTGTGCTTTAGCAACAAGAGCCTGAGCTTTAATTAATGGGATTGGAATAATTGTTTTAGTTTCAACCAAAGTAGATAAAGCCATGGCTAAAACATCTTCCGCTTCTTTTACTTTGTTTTCATTTATATATTTTAACGCCAGATTAAGTGCAGCCGGATATGTGGCTATTGGCAGATTAATTGTATTTATAATAATTTCGCTTCTTAATGAATTTAGGATTTCTCTAGCTTCTGGTAATTTATTCTCAGCAACTAAAAATTTAGCTTCATTTACTAATTTTGCCACATCTTTTACATCACCTTCAAATTGATAAGCATTAATTTGTACATCTACCGGTAACAAATACGGTGTATTTGGTTTATTTAACAAATCGCTTAATTCTCCTATTGCTTTTTTGATAGATTCTTTTGCTTTTTTTATATTTTTACCGTTTAAATAAACTAATGCATCCTGAGTATATTGAATTGCTTTTACCGCTTCACTGATAAGTTCTGTGTTTTGAGCCTTTTTTTCAGCTTTAATTACAGCATTTTTACTTACCTGATTTGTTTTTGCATCAGCTGCCAATGATGTTGTAATTATTAGTGATGCCAAAGCTACTGATGTTAGAATTTTTTTCATTTGTCCCTCCTAAAAAGTTTTTAAAATTTTTAATTCGTTTAAAATTATATATTATTAGTCTATCGTTGTCAATGTTTTTTATTACTATATATTTAAACTTTCTAAAAATTCTATTAGAACTTCTTCAATGGTTGCCTCTTTTTTTTGAGGTATATATATTTTGAAATATTTGTCATCTATATCTTTGCCGGTTATTATATTTTTCATAAAAATTGCTTTTAAGAAACTTATTAATTTGTTTTTATCTTTTGTCTGGTATGCAGGTGATTTCATGGAAGAGTATTCTTTTGTTTTAGTATCATAAAGAATTATATATTTGCATTCTTCAAAATGCGGGCAGAATTTTGAATTCATCCATTCTCCGTCACTTGTTATTATTATTTTCATAATAATCCTTTTTTTGTTAAAATATTAACAAAAATACCGGCGGTATTTAACAAAGGGAAAAAATGAATCTGTTTAGACAAATTCCAAAAGTAGATAAACTTTTAAAAAATAAAAATCTTCAGGATATTCCGGAAAATGTTTTGATTTATTCAATACATTCAGTTTTGGATGAATTAAGGGAAAAAATAAAAAACAGTCAAATTGATAAAATTGATGAAGAAAAAATAATTAATAATATTGTAAAAAAGGCAGATGATATACTTTCTCCTTCTTTAATCAATGTAATTAATGCCACAGGTGTGACAATTCATACAAATCTTGGCAGAAGTTTGATTGACGAAGAAATTTTTAACGCGGCCAAAAAAGTCAGTACACATTATTGCAATTTGGAATATGATTTAAATAAAGGCAAAAGGGGGGACAGGTATCATCACAGTGCAAAACATTTAAGTTTTTTATTTAATTGTGAAGATGCTCTGATAGTAAACAATAACGCAGCAGCCGTGTTTTTGATATTAAATACTTTTGCAAAAGAGAGGGAAGTTGTGGTATCAAGGGGAGAGCTTGTTGAAATAGGCGGAAGTTTCAGGGTGCCTGAGGTTATGAAAGCAAGCGGTGCAAAACTTGTGGAAATCGGTACTACCAATAAAACTAAACTCAAAGATTATGAAGAGTCTATTAATGAAAATACAGCAATGCTTATGAAAGTTCATAAATCAAACTATACTATAGAAGGATTTACCGAAGAAGTTTATATTGATGAAATTATCAAGCTTTCCCGTAAATATAATCTTCTTGATTATTATGATTTGGGAAGTGCTTACATTCCAAAGCTTCCTTACGGACTTTCAAATACTGAACCATCTATCAATGATATTATGAAACTATCCCCCTCACTTGTGAGTTTCAGCGGAGATAAACTTTTCGGAGGTGTTCAGGCGGGAATAATTATTGGTAAAAAAGAATTAATCAATAAACTCAAAAAAAATCAGATATTAAGAATGTTCAGGGTGGATAAAATTACACTTTCTTTGATCCAAGCCACGACACTTGCATATATTAAAAAAGAATATGAAAAAATTCCAACCCTAAAGCAGATTTTTACTTCAATAGATACTCTTAAACAAAAGGCAAAAAAAATACTTTCTCTAACTCCGAGCTTAAGGGCTAATATAAAAGAATCAAAGACTTATGTAGGCGGAGGAACGATGCCAAATAAGGAAATACCTACAGTGGTGATTGAAATTGAGGGAAATGCCCTTAGTTGGGAGAGAAAATTTAGGGAAAAACTGGTTATCGGCAGAATAGAAAATGACCGTTTTGTTTTGGATATGAGAACAATTCAGGATGATGAAATAGAAAAACTAGCTAGTATTATAAACGAATTAATAAGCTGTGAGGTGAAAAAATGAGGAATATAATTATCGGAACCGCAGGACATGTAGACCACGGAAAAACATCTTTGATTGAAGCAATGACAGGATATAACGGGGATGAGCTAAAAGAAGAAAAAGAAAGAGGAATTACGATTGATCTGAGTTTTACAAATATGAAAAGAGGGGATGTAAATGTTGCGTTTATTGACGTACCGGGTCATGAAAAGCTTGTAAAAAATATGATTAGCGGTGCGTTCGGATTTGATGCAACTCTTTTTGCAATTGATGCAAATGAGGGTATTATGCCTCAAACCATAGAGCATTTGGAAGTTTTGGATATTTTAAAAGTAAAAAACATTATTGTGGCTTTGACAAAAATAGATTTAGCAAGCGAAGAGATTATTGAAAAAAGAAAAAAAGAGATAAAAGATTTAATAGCTAAATTTAAAAATTTAAAACTGCTTGATATTATTCCAACTTCAACCAAAATGCCGGAAACCATAGAAAATCTTAAAAATTATCTTTTTAATCTGCCTCCAAGAAACATAACCCATTCTAAGTTTTTCAGATATTATATAGACAGGGTGTTTTCCCTAAAAGGTATAGGTACTGTTGTAACGGGAACGGTTTTGAGCGGTAAAATAAGGCTTAAAGATAAAGTTTATGTTAATGAAACGGGAACTATCACAACAGTTAAAAATTTGCAGGTACACGGTGAAAATGTAGCCGAAGCCCATACACACCAAAGACTTGCAATTAATCTTAATATTTCCCACAATGAACTTAAAAAAGGATATTTACTAAGTACGAAAGGTTACCTCAGGGGATTTAAATTAATAGATGTGTATATTGCTCCGGTAGAAGGTAAAGAAATTAAGCACAATATGGAAGTTTTATTTATTAGCGGGGCAAAAAGAATACCTGCAAAAATTTTGATGTTTGATCAAAATGCAAAAGAAGGATTTGCAACAATTAAACTTGAAGAAAAAGCATTTTTAGTTTATGGCGATCCTTTTGTAGTTCTTTACAAAGGTAGGGTAGTAGGGGGAGGAGAAGTGCTAAATCCTATAAGCGACCCTATTAAGAAAAATAAAAAATTGGAACTTTTAAAAGCATTACATAAAAAAGATTTTCAAACTGCGTTTTCTATTTTGGTGGAAAATCACAAACGAGGATTTGGCCTAATTCAAAGTTATCAAAGATTTAATTTTTCGCCTGATGAAGCTTTAGGAATTGCAAAAACATTAAAAAATGTATTTATTGATGAGGAAAATTACAATGTTTTTTCTCTTGATGTAAAAAAAGAAATAGAAAATGTAATTAAAGAAACATATGAAAAAAACAAATTTGCATTTTTATCTCCTGCATCGCTTAAGCTGAGGTTAAAATGGGCGAGTGAAAAACTGATAGAAACTGTTTTAAATGAATTTGTAGAAGATGGATTTTTAATAAAAGAGGGAAATATTTACAAAAGAAAAGATTTAGGAAACGTTAATATTGAAAAATCGGTAGAACACAGATTATACACCCTTTTGGATAATTCAGGGTTGACCCCGGAAGCACCTTATAATATATACGAAAAGTTAAATATTGACAGAAAAGTGGGCGACCAGGCTATGAAGAACCTTACAAAAGCCAAAAAAGTGGTAAGACTTGCCCATAATCTGTTTGTTACTGATAAAAATATAAATTTAGCCATTAAAAAAATGAAAGAAATAATAAAAAAAATTGGATATATTGATATTAAAACATTTAAAGAAGAGATGCCGATGAGCAGAAAATATATCGTGGCTTATCTTGATTATCTCGATAATATGGGCGACATAATAAAAATAGAAAATAAAAGGTATTTAAAAAAATAGAAATAAAAATTATTGATAATGACTAAATGCACTCAACAAAAATGCAAATTATTTTTCGCGACGAAAAAGCTAAAAAGTATAAACAGCTTCGCAGCCCTACGGGTTAAGTGTACTTTTTTTAACGCTTTTTCTCTGCTTAAATTTGCAATTGTTTCGCTTTATTTAGTCATTAGCTTTTTATTTATTTAACGACTAAAGGAACTTCTTTAAATTCTTTAACGATTGCTATTGCCTTTGCGTTTATTCCTTTATCTTCCATTCTTTTTAAAAGTTTTTCCGCTTTTTCCTGAGATATACTGATTAAAAGTCCCCCGCTTGTCTGTGCGTCAAATAAAATCATCTGTTCTTCAAAACTTAAGTTTTTTTCAAATTTTACTTTTCCTTCTAAAAACATTTGATTATTATAACTTCCGGCAGGTATAATTCCCATAGCGGCCTGATTTATTGCTTCTTTTAAGAAAGGTACATTTTCAAATTCTATCTCTATTGTAAAATTATTTGCACTCATTTCATATAAATGTCCCAAAAGTCCAAAACCTGTAACGTCAGTCATTGCATTTACGCCAATTTCCCTGGCAATAAGGCTTGGTTTATAATTTAGCGTTCTTAAAATATCAGCGACTTCGGCGGCTGTGTTTTCATCCACTAAATCGGCTTTTATTGCCGTTGTTAAAATTCCCATTCCAAGAGGTTTTGTAAGAATAATTACATTATCTTTTTTTAAAGTGTTGTTTCTTATTATTTTTTGCGGATGAATTGTGCCTGTAACACTTAGACCGTAAATCATCTCCGGTGTTTCTATTGTATGACCTCCTGCCAGTACCCCGCCGCACTCTTTTATTTTACTTTCCCCGCCTTTTAATATTTCATTTAAAACTTCTTTTCCGTGATGGCAGTTGTCAAATCCGACAAGATTAAGGGCAGTTTTTACATCCCCTCCCATTGCAAACACATCGCTTAGGGAATTGGCAGCCGCAATCTGTCCGTAAACAAAAGGGTCGTCAACCACAGGCGTTATAAAATCGGCTGTTTGCACAAGTGCTAAATCATCTGTTAATTTATATACACTTGCATCTTCATTTCCCTCAAATCCGACTATTAAATTTTCATTTTTGCCATCAAGAACTTTTGTCGCTTTGTTTAGCTCCTCCGGAGCCAGTTTTCCTGCTCAGCCAGCTGCTCTTACATATTTTGTGAGTTTTGCACTGTTGTTTAGTTTAAGCATATATTTCCTTTAAAATGTTATTACTTTGTCTGCTTCTTCTACCCAGGCTGCTAAATCTTTCATAGTGGCTTTTATTTCCGGTGCAAAATATGGTTCGTTTTTAAATAATCCGCATCTTGCCTGACAAGTTCCGCATACTTTTAGTTTTATTCCGTTTTGATACATTTCTTTAAGCATTGCAACCAAATCGTTATCGTAATTTTCAGGTTTTTTATTACAGTCCCTTGCCATATCCACTGCGTCATTCATTAGAAAAATTCTTACATCATTTCCTTTTTCAAATAAAACTTTTGCAAGTCTAAGTCCGTTCCATGCTACATCGCTTCCATCATATGGCTCATGATTAAAAATAATTAGAATTTTCATTTTACCTCCTTTATTTGTTGTATTTTTCCTTTATAACCCACAACTTCTATTGCATGTAAAAGTTTTTTTGGAGTTGTTTTTGTATTATCAAAAATCACTGCTGCAGTTTTTGTATGCAGCAATACTTTTGCTTTTATAACTCCAGGTGTCATTTTTAAACTTCTTTTTATTGCCGTTGTGCACAGAGGACAAGTCATTCCGCTTACTTGAATAATAGCCACTTTTTCAGCACTAAAAAGTGAGTTTAATAATATTAAACTTAAAAATATTTTTTTCATTTACTCTCCCATAAACAGATATTGTGCCCAAAAAGGGTAGGTTAGCATAATTAATACAAAGACTGTGCCGATGCTTAAATATTTTACATAATTTTTGCAAATGCTGCCGCTGCAAACAGGCCTTTTTCTTAATTTTAAAAAATAATTCAGCCACAAATAAATAATAATAGTAGCGGCCGCAATTGTAAAATAAATTCTATAAGGTGCAAAAATATGTAAAAACGAAAGACTTCCGACACTCACTCCAAAAATTAAAAATAATAATGGTCCTAAACAGCAGGTGCTTGCCAAAATTGCAGTTATTGCGGCACCAGCTATAAGAGCCCAGAAAGATTTTGATTCTTTACTTTCCGGAATTTCGCAAGAATAACCTTTTATGGCGTTAATTATTGTATTTTTCCCTTCTTTTTTTTCATTAAAATAAATTCCCTGGTTTTGTAAAAATCTTTTTACATTTTGGATTGAAGAGAAGGAATTAAGTTTTATTTCCAAAATTCCTTCCTCCATTTCTTCTAATGCCTCTTTTGTTTTAAGTACAGGTTCCGGACAAGCTAAATTTCTTAAATCCAGTTTTTTTACCATTAAAACAGTTCCTGAGAAGTAATTTTATATTCAAAACTTTTTGGTACGTAATAATTTAATACATCGTCATTTACCTCAGCATATGGATAACCGAACATATTAAGAGGATATTGCACCGGTTTTGGATAAAGCACAAAATCTCTTGCATGGTTAAATCCAACCCAGTTCATTTCCCATGAGTGAAGATATTTTTTAACCAATTTTTGCACTTTTGGATTGTCGTAAGAATATTTTTCCACTAATTCAAGTTTTGTAACATCCGCCGGATCTGTTGGTATCCAACCGGCACCCGGAATGTAATATTCAGCCCTGCAGTGCTGCCATGTTGTAATATTTGCAAAACCTTTGCTATCGCTTTTTCCAAGTGCTTTGTCAAAATGGCTTTTTCCAAGTCTGATACCAAAAACTTCTCTTGCTGGAATCCCCGCCGCTCTTGTCAGGGCTGTAAAAAGTGAGCTTAAATCTGTACATTTTCCTCCAAACCATCCGTTTTTATAAATATATTCGGCAGTCGGTTGTTTTTGTTCCTGCATCATTTTCCCAACTTCACCTTTTCCACATCCTACTACTTTAGGATTTCTGAAAGTGTGAGCCGTACACCACAAATAAATAGCTTTTACTTTTTGGAATCTATCTTTTTTACCTTTGGTAATAAGTTCCGCCACTTCTTTAACAAGCCCGTTTGTTGGAATATGAGCAGTCGGTTTTAGATATTTAAGCACCTCTTTTGGATACGGCAGATTTTTTTTGCTGGCTTCTTTAATCAGTTCTAAAGGAACGCTTCTGTCTTTTGTTTCAATTTCCATTTCCATTGTCAAAATTTTTGGCATTGCTGATTTTTCCCACTCGGCATAAAAAGTATTTGCATTATATTCATTTTTATTATTTATATCGTAATCGTTGTAATTTCCACCAAATCTTAAAAATTTTATTTTTTGATAAGGTGCGTTGTATGGAAGAGGGTTCCAAAGTCTGGCCGGATAAACCGGTTCGTCGTATTTTATATTGAAATAATATTCAACTCTGAATCTTCTAACCTTTTCATCATTAGCACTTGCAATACTCGGCAGTGATGCCGTCAGTCCTAAAGCTGCACCTGTTTTTAAAAATTCTCTTCTTTTCATTTTGCTTCCCTATAAACTTATTGTATTTTTGTGAAGTAAAAAGTCCATTGTATCGTATGCGTTTCCAATTTCTCCGACTTTAAGTTCTTCAGGCGGAATTTTGTAATAATTCATACATACGCCGCAGGAATAGATTTTTACACCCCTTTTTTCAAATTCTTTTAGAATTTCTATTGTTTTTTCATTTTTTGAAGTTAAAAACACACCTCTGTTTACACATACTATAATTTCCGGAAGTTTATTAAATTCAAGTGTGGTTTTTAAAAATCCCTCCATCAATATATGACCAAGCTCACCTTCTCCTACTTTATCATCTTTTATGAACAGAACTTTATCTAAGAATTTGTCGCTATCATCTTCTTGTGGGGCGATGCTGCACTCATATCCTTTTACAATTCTGATTATGGTTTCACCGTTGTCAAGTTTTTCTTCTTCTGCCACAAGCCCCTGATTTGCTGCAAATCTTTTAACATTTTGAACAGATGATACAGCATTTACCAAAACTTCTAAAATTCCTTCATCCATACTTTCCAATGCTTTTTTTGTTTCAAGTACCGGTTGTGGACATGCCATATTTCTGCAATCTATTTTTTTATTCATTTATTCCTCCTTTTAACATTTCATATCCGCTTAAAGCCGCTCCGAATGCCCCCATCATCTGAGGATATTCGGGAGTGTATATTTCTTTTTTTAGTTTTTTTGAAAGCAATTCTTTTAAAAGTGAATTTTTAGCGCCTCCTCCTGTGAATACCACTTTATCTTCCGGTCTTATGCTTTTAGCCATTCCCGCAAGTCTATTGGCAATTGAATCAATAATTCCGTATCCTATATTTTCAGGCTTTTCTTTTTTTGCTATAAGAGAAATTACCTCAGATTCGGCAAATACCGCACACATTGAAGATATTTGTATAACTTTGTTGGCTTTTTTACAAAAATCTCCAAATTCATCAAGCGGAATCTGTAGTTTTGCAGCTGCCATTTCTATAAATTTTCCTGTCCCGGCTGCGCATTTATCGTTCATTTTAAAGTTGTCAAAATTTCCGCCTTCAGTTACTTTTATTACCTTGCTGTCTTGTCCTCCTAAATCAATAACTGTCCTAACATCTGGAAAGAAAAAATAAGCCCCTTTCGCATGGGCTTTGATTTCACTTATAACCGGCACGTCAAATGCTTCTTGTATCATGTATCTTCCATACCCAGTGGCGACAAGAGTTTCAATTGGTTTATCTTTTAAATACTCTTTTACCTGTTCGTCAGGATTTATAACTGTATCTAATACTTTAATGTCTATAATATTTTTGTTTTCATCAATTCCCACAATTTTTGTATAGGTTGAGCCTATGTCAACTCCGTAATACATTAAAATCCTTTAAATTTCACATTCTTTTTAAATGAAATGCTTTCTAAAAATGCTTCAACCCTTGTTTTAATCTGGCCCATATCTTCCATTGAATAATCTGATTCAATTCTTAAAATCGGTATATTTTCAGCCTGGAGTCTGTCTATTACTTTTTTTGATTCAACATTATATGTATGACAGAAAGAGAGTGAATAATAAATGATTCCGTCTGCTTCTCTTTCTTTGTACATTTTGATAATTTTGTCTATTCTCCCCTCATTCGGTGTAAAACATGCACAGTCTATTTTCATGTATCTCTCAAGCATTCTTTCCATTAAATCATCAACATTTTCAGCCCATTGTGTATCTATATTGTCTTTATAGTATCTGTGACCGATACATGCTTCTTCGTTTATAATAACGCCTCCTGTTGTTTCGACTATATGGTGAAGTTTCCAGTTTGGAGGCGCCATAGGCGTACCTATTACCATAATTCTTGGAGTGTCTTTTGGTACTACAGAGACTTTATTTTTTATTCTCTCTTCAAGTTCATCACATAGTTCGTTAACTTTTTGCGTAAATCTTTCTGGGTCGTCATAAAAAGAGATTTGATTAATTAAAAGTCCGTCTTTTCCGCTGATTGGCACTACATCAGGATACATTCCTCTGAGTTTGTCAAGACGCTGCATTGCCTCTCTTTTTTTATTGATAATTTCAATTCCTTTTTTAAGTTCTTCAAATGTCAGTTCTCTTCCTATTATTGATTCTATGTGTTTTTTAAAATCATATATTTCGCTTTTCCATAGTTCTTTTTCTTTTTCCCTTTTCATTTGAGGAATATGCATTACATGGGTTGGATGGATTTCATTTAAAATTTCCCACGTTTTTTTCTTTGCCTCGCAGCTTGTTTCACCGTAGATAAAATCTGAAGCCTGTGTATAAGGGCATGTTCTTTGGACTTTAAACCCGTAAGCGGATTTGATTAAAGGACATATGTTTCTTGGTAAATCCCTTTCGGCATCTGCAATTGAAAATTCAGCCCCGCCGCATAAACCATAACAAGCACCGTCAGCCCCGACAATTATCTCTTCTGGTACAAAAATACAAAAAGTTCCAACTAAAGGTTTTCCTTCTTTTTTCTTTTCCATAAGCTCTTCTATTCTTTTACCGTGTATTTCACTCATTACATAATCAAAATATTCCATTGCTTTTGGTCTGTTTTCCTGTTTTAAATAAAATTCGGGATATATTTCACCAAGTGCAGCCAATAATTCATTATGTTTTTCTATATCCATACCTAATTCTTGATATAAAGGTGTGTAATCTTTAGACATACTTATCCTTTTTTAATTTTTTTATTTTTTTTCTTAGGATAAGCCTTATCCTTTTAAACAATAAATTTTGTAGAGGTTTTAAAGAAGTACATCATGAAGTTTTTTGCGGACTTCATGTGTTTCCCACCCTGGGAACTTGCTGTAGAAATTATAACTATATTTTCCTTAAAGTTAGCTTAATTACTAATATTTTTTTTTACTTTTTTGGATTTAATTTTTGTATAATACATTTAAAGGAGATTAAATGGATGCTACATATAATTTTGAAATTACAAAAATTAAGGGTGATAAAAAATTTAGATTCAATGATACCTTAATTAGGGAAATAAGACTCGATATTTATGTAAATAATGAAAAAATTGTCTCAATGATGGCAACCCCTGTTGACCAGGAAGCCTTGGCAATAGGATATCTGATAAGCGAAGGGATTATAAAAAATGTTAATGATATAGATGATTTGAAATTAAAAGAAGATGGACTTATAGTTGATATAAAAGCAAAAATAAATGAAGATAAGGCTAAAAAACTAAATGAAGAGGGTATAATTGTCAGCGGATGCGGAAAAAGCATCAGCGCAAACCTGGATATAGACCCGGAAAAAATAGATGCTGCAAAAATAGAGAGTGATTTTAAGATTAAAGCCAGTGAAATTTCAAAACAGATGGATGAGTTTTATAAATCATGTCCTTTGTATGAAAAAACAGGATGTGTGCATACCGCAAGGATCTATTTTGATGAAAAGAATTATTTTGATGCGGAAGATATAGCCCAGCATTCCACCATTGATAAAGCGGTTGGAAAAGCTCTGATAAACGGATTTAATCCTCAAAATGGTATAATGATGGTTAGTGGGAGGCTTAGTAGTGAAATGGTTGTAAAAGCCGTTATGCATAAAATTCCGATTTTAATTTCAAGGACTGCTACTACGTGTCTCGGGCTTAAAATTGCTGATAAATTTAATTTGACACTTGTGGGTTTTGCTAGGGGTGATAAAATGAATGTTTATACCCATGATGAGAGAGTGATTGTTTAAGGAGTAAAAATGGTAAAAGAATTAATAGAAAAGTATAAAAATGATGAAAATAAATTAACCTGTGCTAAAGCTTATGTGGTGGCTAAAAAAGCCGGTGTTGAGCCTATTGTCGTGGGTAAAACGGCTGATGAAATGGGGGTTAGAATAACCGACTGCGGACTTGGTCAGTTTGGAAAACTTGATTTTACAGACAATTATGAAAAAGAGATTGTTGATGAACTTGAAAAATTAAGTGATGATAAAAAAAGGGTTTTTTGCAAAGATGCAAGAAAATTAGCCGAAAAATACAATCTTAAAAAAGTAAGAAGTGCGATAAAAGATAATGGTTTTGAGGTGATTTACTGCGAGCTTGGTGTGTTTAAAGAAAAAAAACGTCCTCGTGCTTATATTAAAACTAAAATTTGGATAGAAAATCAAAAGGGTGATTTATTATTTGGAAAAGGTAAAACGGAAATATTGGAACTGATTGAAAAAGAAGGTTCCATTGCAAAAGCTGCTGAAAAAATGGGACTTAATTATAAAAAAGCATGGTCACATATAAAAACGCTTCAAAAAAATCTCGATGACGAATTAGTAATTGTGGAAAAAGGTGTAAAAGGCGGCACCTACTTAACTCCTAAAGCAAAAGAATATATTGCAATTTTTAAAGAATTGGAAAATGAAATTCAGGAGTTTGCAAACAAAAGATTTAAAGAGTTGTTTTTAAAAAAATTAAAAGGTCCTAAGAAGCATCAAAAAAATAGTTAATTACATGCATATTAATAATGTTTCCTCTTTTTTTTATATATCTGAGATGTTTAGATGTTTTATTTTAAAAGTGAGAAATATTATATGTATAATGTATATTATTACTATTTTTATGGTTTTTCATGATTATATTTAATCATAAAGGAAATATTAATGAATAAAAATTTATTGGAAATTAAAGATTTATGGGTAAATATAAATGATAAACCAATCCTTAAAGGAATAAATTTATCTATAGCCAAAGGAGAATCACATGTAATATTTGGTAGGAACGGTTCTGGTAAGTCCACACTTTTAGGAAGTATAATAGGGCTTCCTCATCTTAAAATAGTAAAAGGAGATATCCTTTTTAAAGGAAAATCTATATTAAATCTGCCTATGTATGAAAGAATAAAAATGGGCATAGGAATAATTTTTCAGCGTCCTCCTACAATAAAAGGGGTAAAATTAGAAAAACTTCTGCAAATTATAAATAGATCTAAAGAAAATATACAAAATATCGCTAAAGAACTTAAATTACATGAACTCTTAAAAAGAGATGTAAATGACGGATTTTCCGGAGGGGAAATAAAAGCTTCCGAAATTATGCAGTTATTTTTGCAAAATCCTGATTTGCTGCTGTTGGATGAGCCAGATGCGGGAGTTGATGCAGATAATATAAAAATTATTTCAAATTATATAAATAAATTATTACAAGCAGATTTGCCAAAAGAGAGAAGAGAAAAATCGGCAATAATAATAGTTCACAGTGGAATTATTTTGGAGTATGTAAATATAGATATCGGACATGTAATGGTTGATGGAAAACTTACCCCACCTGCCAATCCTTATGAGATTTTAGACATGATAAAAAAATTTGGCTATAAAAAATGCTATGAATATTTCAGTAAAGGTAAAAAAAATGGAGAATGAAAAAATTCTCTCTTCAGTAGGATTTGAGTGTTCTGACAATAAACGTTCAGGTTCTTTTCTTGTTGTTGATGAGGATATTGCCAAAATGAAAAATTTGAATAAAAAACTAGAAATTATGCCTTTAAGCGAGGCTGTTGAAAAATATCCGTGGTTAAAAAATCATTTAAAATCTGTTTCTAAAAATTTATTGGGATATTTTATAAGAGTATTGCCTGATAGCGAGATAGATTATCCTATTCAAACGGGATTTTATATGGAAAAAAATAAACAGCAGATTATTCATAATGTTTTGGTAGCAGAACCAAACAGTAAGGTTCATTTAATATCTGGCTGTGTATCTTCTGTAAACGGAGAAAAACATGTTGGAATTAATCATTATTTTATTAAAAAAAACGCATCGCTTACCCTTACTAAAATTCATAATTGGCCGGATGTTATTACTTCGTTTTCAAAAGATAATGTAGTGGTAGGAGAAAATGCAACTTTTATTTCAAATTATGTAGGCTTGACTTTAGGTAAAAAGAATAAATCTAATTTAGTTATTAATATTGGAAAAAACGGTGTAGCTGTAATAAATTCGATTGTTTATGCAAAAGAGAATAATACTTTATATATAAATGATAAAATATTCTTAAATGAAGAAGGTGCAAGGGCTGATATTTTAAGCAGAACTATTTCTAACGGCGGAAAATGTTTTGTTAAAGAATGTATTTCAGGGCGCGGTAAAAATACAAAAGGGCATATTGAATGTGACGGTCTTTTGCTTAATAACAACGGAATAATATATTCAATGCCGGCTTTAGAGGCTATGCATTCACAGACAGATTTGTCCCATGAAGCGGCTGTGGGAAAAATATCTGAAGAAGAATTGATTTATTTAATGTCTAAGGGAATAGATGAAGAAAGTGCAAAAACTCTTATAATTCAAGGCTTTTTGGAAAATAAAATCCAGGATTTACCAATGGATTTACAAAAATCTGTTGAAAATTTAATACAAAGAATTTCTACTGAAGGCGCTATATAAAAAATTTTAAAAAGACTAAAAAAGATGGTTAATTGCGTGCATATTTAATTTATATCTTCTTTTTGGCAATTTGGTGATGATGTTTTTATCCTGAAGTTCTTTAAAAATTTTTATAAGGGTAGGTTTGCTTATATCTATTCTTTTCATTATTTCGGGGTAAGAGAGTGAAAAAGTATAATCTTCGTCCAATGCATTTACTATCACTTTAATAACTTCTAACTGTTTGCTCTCACACATCAGTGAAGCTATTTTAAATAATATAGTTGAGTTTTCAAGTTCTTTTTTTTGATATTTTGGCAAAAGTACTTCATACATGCTGTCTAATAATTCTTTTATTTTTACAGGTTTTACAAGATAGTTTGATGCTTTTTGTTTTATAGCTTCAAGCAGATAATCAGTTTCTGTATAGGCAGTTGTTAATATAAAAGGAATATTGTAGCCCTGTTTTTTTAAAAATGAAATAAACTCTATTCCGTTTTTGTCTTCTATTAGAATATCACTAATAATTAAATCGATGTGATTTTCTTTTAGTATTTTATAAGCTTCTTGTGTATTGCTGGCTAAAAATATTTTTTTTACAAAATCCTGGAGGATTTCTCCTAAATTTTCAAGTAAATTTTTATCATCTTCTATATATAAAATGTTAAAATTTTTTAAAATATCATAATTCTTCATTATTGTCCTTTGGAAGTATTATTTCAAACATAGCGCATTTGTAAAATTTATCTGTACCCATTTTATGAATAATGTTTTTAGCTTTTATTTTACCTCTCATATGTGAAATAATCTGATTTGCCATATACAATCCAATTCCAGTGCCCTGCTGTTTTGTTTTTGTTGTGAAATAGGGGTCGAATATTTTATCTATTATGGATTCATCTATACCACCTGCATTATCTATTACACTGATAATTATATCTTTTTTTGTTTCTTTTATTGTTATTAATATTTTTTTTTCTTTTGTTTTTGAATTCAAAAGTGCATCAATGGCATTTGTTATTATGTTAATACATACGTGAGATAGTTCATTGGGATAACCTAAAATTTGAATATCTTTTTTAATATCTATTTTTAAATCAATATTGTTTTTTTGTAAAATAAAAGAAAGCAGTTTTTTTGTTTTTTCTAAGCATTGTTTGATAGAAAATCTTTTTTTTATTTTGTCAGGTTTAAAAAAGTTTCTGAAATCCTCTATAGTTTTTGACATATTTTCCGCAATCATTAAAGCTTCTTTTGTTTTTGTTTCAATATATTTACTATCAAGTTTTCCAAGTTCGTTTTTTATCTGAAAAGATTCGATAATCATAGATAAATTTGCAAGAGGCTGTCTCCACTGGTGTGCGATGTTTTGGAGCATTTCACCCATTGCTGCAAGTTTGCTTTGTTGAAACATAATTTTGTCTTTTTTTCTGATTTCTTTAAGTTTTTTTTCTATTCTTTTCTCAAGTGTTTTATTGATTTCCTGCAGTTCTTTAGTTTTCTCTTCTACTTTTCTTTCAAGCAGTAAATTTATATTTTTAAATTTTTCAATTATCAAAATTAAAAGGGTAATGGTTATAATAAATACAATTATGATGCTTATAATTGATGCTTTTATTGCAAAAGAAAATTTTCTGTCGGTATTGTTTTTTTGTATGATGGCTTTTTTAAGATTTATATTAATTAAATCAGATAAATAGATATTTATTAAATTTATTTCATTATAAAGTTTGTTTATGTCAATACGTTTTGTTGTTAAAAATTTATTTAATTCGTTGTCTATTTCTTTTTTTAATTGTTCTATGTTTTTGAATATCAGATACTCAAACGTTTCTTTTTTTATAGATTCAATATTTAAATATTCGTTCCATTTTTTCTGGATTAAAATATTTGCAAGTTTTATAACATTTTTAGCTTCATCATAATTAATTTCTTTTCTTTTGTATTGTAATACAGTTTCATAGATATTTGTTTTATATAAATCTTTTATGTGGGAGAGTAAGATTGAAGTAACAAGTCTTTTTTGAAAAAGTGTATCGATATCATGTTTAAATGAAAATATAGTATATTGGGAAGCAAAAATAATGCTTAAAAGAAGTGTCGCTGTTATAAAGATAATTAATTTTGTTTTTTTTATAAAATTTGTTTTTATAAATCTGTTAATCATTTTATCTCTTTGAAAGTATTGTTTTCAAATTTATATAAGTATGTTTTATTTAATAATTGGTTATTTTTAAAATTTATTGTTAACCCTTTTAAAAAATTTTCAGGTGTATTTATAATTATTTTTTTTAAATGGTTTGTCGTATATGGAAAATTTAATTTATTTAATGCATTAATTAAAATTTTTGTTGCAAGATACGATTCAAATCCGTAAAATGTGGGTTTGATATTAATATTTAATTTTTTTAAATCTTTTAAATAATTTTTAGCTTCGGGTATACTGCTGTTATAATAAGGTACAACTTCTGAGAAAAGAATATTTTTTTTATTTTGAATCAGCGTAATGAGTTTATCCGGATTAGCAAATGATATTGTAACGAAAAATGTGTTTTTGTCTATTTTTCTGTATTTTGTAATAAATTTAGCAGCAATTTCCGCGGTAGAGCCAAGTATTATAACCTGAGGTTTTGATGCAGATATAGAATTTAGGGCAGAATCTATTAAATAGGTGTTTCTTTCGTATGTGCCTATACTGGAGAGGGTTAAATTTTTTTCTTTTAATTTATTATATAAATGCAGGTATATTTCATTTCCATAATCATCATTTTGATATAAAAGTGAAATGTTTTTAATGTGTTTTTTTAACAGATAATTTACAATTGTTGAAATTTCATCTTTATATGAAGCCCTGAAATTAATAATGTTTTTATTTTTTCTTAGAAATTCAGCTCCGGTAAAAGGTGCAAAGATAAAAATTGAATGCTCATTCACAAAAGGTAAAATTTCTTTTACCGTTGGTGTTCCTGTCAAACCGTAAAATAAAAATGATTTATTATAAAGTTTTATAATATTTGCTTTCATTAAATCAGGCTCGTATTTGTCATCTTTAAAAATAAATTTTATTTTTTCTTTACTATGGTGGTTTTTTAAATATGCTAGAGTTCCATATTTTATGTTTTCTCCCATATTTTCCATGATACCGCTAAGAGGCAGTGAAGATGATATTACATACTCTTTTGGATGTTTATTAATAATATAAATTAATGAAATTATCAAAAATAAAAAAAGAATTAATAATTTTTTCAAAATACCCCTTTAAATTTTACTTTTTAAGCTAACTTTAAGTTTTAAAGTGTTATAATAGCATTAATCAAAAATTAAAAGGTTTTTAAATGATTGAATATGCTTTTTATACAACCAAGCCTTTGGAATTTCCACTAAGCGATAATATAACAGTAATAAACGATTCAAACACTCCTACAATTATATCAAATTCAAAAAAAACCAACCCAATAGTTTATGCTCCAGAAATTAATTTTTATATCAATTCTTCAAATGCTGAAGTTTTGGAAAAAATCGATGTAATAAACAGGCTTTATGAAATAAGGGGTATTAAATTAGATTATGCAAAATTTAATGAATATAAAAAAGAAATTAAAAACAGGCTTTTAATAATTGGAAATAAAGAAGAGGCCGAGCAATTTGATGATTTAAAAGAATTCGAAAAATATTATGCCTTGCCTGAGTGGATAAAAGATATTGAAGGTACTATTGGAAATTTAAAGTTTATAATCCAAAAAGGAAATGAATTAATTAATCTTGAAGTAGACCAGGCAATATGGTTTAATGCCCCGGAAGTTGCCTTTAAACAAAGGGGAATTGTAGACCCTAGTGATGTAGGAATTGAAAAAGCAAAAGAAATAATAAGAAAAAGAGTTGGAATTTATGAATACAGAAATTATATAACATATAATAAAGATGTTTGTCAGTATCATCACAGGGTATTAAAAGAAACATGCGGAAACTGCGCAAATGTATGTCCTACAAACGCAATTATCAAAGATGATGAAACTAAAGAGCTTGTTTTTTCCCATATAGACTGTGACGGATGCGGCGGATGTGTAAGTGTGTGTCCAAGCGGGGCGCTCGATTTCAGTGCAATTCCAAGGGATGGTTTTTATGAAATTTCAAAACTTTTTGAGGGATTTATTCCTTTTATTATCCCGGAAGATATGGTTGAAAATTTGGAAATTGAATTGCCTAAAAATATAATGCCTTTTGTAATAGAGGGGAGAAAATTTTTGGATGAGGTTCATTTACTCACTCTATTTCAGGACAGCGGCGCTCAGATTGTGTTTTTAAATGATAATTTTTCAAAAGGTGAAAAAGAGGCTATTAAATTGATAAACGAAATAACAAACAGAAAATTTGGCAAAAGTGCTGTTTTATTTACAGATAATCCAAAAGAAGCAGAGGAACTTTTAAACAGGGCGGAAAAAATTTCTGAAGCAAAATATGTCATTAATGAAAATAATTTAAGTAAAAGGGAAATTTTTTCAATCAGACTTTCACATTTGATTGAAAACGATGATTTGGGGGTTATTGATTTAGGGAAAAATAACTATATCCATTATGGAAAAATTGAAATTGATGAGAGTAAATGTACCTTATGTATGGGGTGTGTGAGTGTATGTAATGTCGGAGCATTAACCGCCCATGATGAAGACGGGACTTTGAAATTTGATGCCTCAATGTGTACAGCATGCGGATACTGTGAAGTTGCATGTGCTGAAAAATGTTTGAAAGTAATTCCTGATAAGCTTGAATTAAACAAAGACTTTTTCGGACAAAAAGTTATGGCAAAAGATGAACCGTTCTGTTGTATAATGTGTGGAAAGCCGTTTGCTCCGAAAAAAGCGATTGAAAAAATTGCAGCTCAGCTTCTTCCGATTTTTACTGATGAACTTAAGAAAAAATCAATTTACTGCTGTCCTGAGTGTAAATCAAAACTTTTATTTAATGAGTATATAGAAAGGAAAACAAATGCTAAATAAAGACTTAGAAAAAGCAAGGGCTTTTTATTACGGATTTTTTTCAAAACTGTTTACTTTTATTGATGATGTTAACAGATTTGAAGGTGTAAAAGAGGCTGCAAAAATATTATATCAAAACGCAATAGAACCGAATTCAAAAGAGGCTCTAAAACATTTTATTGAAAATTTTGATGAAAAAAAACTTGTGCAGGAATTTGATGATATTTTTTATGATTTGGCAAACGATCCGGTGCCCACTACTGCTTCTTTTTATGATGAAGAGATAGAAAATGGAAAAATGAGGGTTAAAATGGTTGATATTGTTTTGGCTTCTAAATTTAGGAAAAATGAAAAATTCAGTGACACTGAGGATGATATAGGATTTATTTTGCCGTTTATGCATTATTTAATTTTGGAAAAAATAAACGGTGATGAAAAAGCTGCATGGCTTGAAGAAAAAACATTTGATGTTTTAAATACTTTTATCGATGATTTTATTGAAAATGTTTATATGCATACAGCCGCCAACCTTTATAAAGATGCAGCAGTTGTTTTAAAAGCTTTTATAGAAACTGAGAGAATGTATCTTGAAAAACCAAAACCGAATATTGAAAAAGTTTCTAAGAAAATTGATATTAAAACTGTTCAGGATGAAGAGGCAAGAATTAGAAAAGCTAAAAAGAAAAAAAGTGAAGAAAACCTTGTATGTAACTTGGAAGAAGGCGGTGATGTCGAAGATGAAGTTTAGGGATATCCGCAGGGCTTTATGAGCCTTGCTGTTATCTCTAAATGAGATAAATCCAAAAAAGGAGTTTAAATGAAAAGAAGAAGTTTTTTAAAAGGTGCACTGGGGATTGGTGCCTTGAGTGTTGCTTCTTCTACATTGGCTTTTGCAAAGCCTGAAGAAGGAGATTATGGAAACGGAGTGGTCAGAGGCCATTCTCCAAAAAAAGAAATCCTTTACAAAAAAACCAAAAATTGGGAAATTTATTACAAAAATGCAATATAAGGAGAGAAAATGAGCTCACAAGAAAAATTAAACGTTAAAGTGGGCAGAAGGGCATTTTTAAAAATGGCTGCACTCTCAGGAGTTGCAGGTGCAACAATGCTAAATGCTGCACCGGCTGTTAGAAGTGCAAGCGATGAAGAATTAAAAAGCCCTTACCCAGGTAGTAAAAAAGTTAAAACTGTATGTACTACATGTTCAGTTGGGTGTGGAATTATTGCAGAAGTTTACAATGGTGTGTGGGTAAGACAGGAGGTTGCTCAAGACCATCCAATCAGTCACGGAAGCCACTGTTGTAAAGGTATCGATTCAATCGATAATGTAAGAACAGAAAAAAGAGTTAAACATCCTTTAAAAAAAGTTAACGGAAAATGGCAAAGAATCAGTTGGGATCAGGCCATTAACGAAATTTCAGAAAAAATGCTTAAAATCAGAAAAGAGAGTGGTCCTGATGCAGCAATGTTTTTAGGGTCTGCAAAAATGAGTACAGAGCAGGCTTATTATTTTAGAAAATTTGCTGCAATGTGGGGGACAAACAATATAGATCACCAAGCACGTATTTGACACAGCGCAACAGTCGCGGGGGTCGCGAACACATGGGGTTATGGCGCTATGACAAACCATTTGGGAGATATTCAAAATTCTAAAGCAATTATAATTTTTGGTGCTAACCCAGCAGTTAACCATCCGGTAGGATTTAAACACATTTTAAAAGCAAAAGAAAGAAATAATGCTACTTTAATTGTAATAGATCCAAGATATACAAAAACTGCTGCAAAAGCAGACCTTTATGCAAGAATTAGACCGGGTACTGACATTCCATTTATGTACGGTATGCTTCATTTAATATTCAAACACGGCTGGCATGATGAGTCATTCATTAAAGACAGAGTGTTTGGTATGGAACATGTAATAAAAGAAGCAAAAAAATGGACTCCGGAAAAAGTTGCAGATGTAACAGGTGTTGATGTTGATACATTAATTGAAATTACAAGAGCTTATGCTACAAGTAAACCTGGAACATTAATTTGGGCAATGGGTCTAACTCAGCATTCAATTGGTTCATCTAATACAAGAATGGCTCCTATATTACAGCTTTCTTTAGGCAATATGGGTAAATTCGGTGGTGGATGTAACATTTTAAGAGGACATGATAATGTTCAGGGTGCAACAGATATGTGTTGTTTATCACATTCACTTCCTGGATATTACGGATTAAGTGAAGGAAGTTGGAAATATTTTGCACATAACTGGGGAGTTGATTTTAAATGGCTACAAAGAAGATTTGATACTCCAAAAATGATGCATACAAAAGGATTTACACTTGCTAAATGGTGGCAAGGAGTACTTAGAGAAGAAAAAATTTATCAAAGAACACCAATAAGAGCTCTATGGGTACAAGGAAACGGTATCACTTCAATTGCCCAGACAGCAAAAGTACAACAGGCTCTTGATAAATTGGATTTATTGGTTGTTGCAGAACCGTTTGCAAACGAAGCTGCGGTAATTACAAATAAAAAAGACAATGTTTATATTTTACCAACTGCAACTCAGTTTGAAAGTGAGGGAAGTGTTACTGCTACAAACAGAACTGCTCAGTGGAGAAGTAAAGTAGTAGATCCACTTTATGAATCTAAAACTGACGAAGAAATTATGTTTGCATTTGCTAAAAAATTCGGTTTTTATGATGAATTTGTACGTGGTATGATGATGGGTGTAAGAAACGGAAAAGCCGTAAAAGTTAAAAATACATTCAAATGGCCAGAAGATGCTACAAGAGAAATTGCAAGAATTATTAAAACTATCGGTTTAACAGGTTGGACACCTGAGAGACTAAAAAGACATCAGCAAAACTGGCATATGTTTGATGAAGTAACCCTTAAGGGTATAGGTCCTATGAAAGGCGAATATTACGGATTGCCATGGCCATGCTGGACTGAAGATCACCCTGGAAGCCCAGTATTGTATAACATAGATATTCCAGTAATGGAAGGTGGAATGGGATTCAGGGCAAGATTCGGTACTGAATATAAAGGTCAGGATTTATTGGCAGGACCTCATGCAACTATTAAAGGTGCAAAAGTAAAAGGCGGATATCCTGAACTCACAAAAGACAATATTGAAAAAGTTCTTGGTATTAAACTTTCACCAAGAGAAAAAGCTATTATGGGTAAAAACTGGAAAGTCGACTTAAGCGGTCTTATTGCAAAATATGCTCTTAAAGCAGGAGTTGCACCATACGGTAATGCAAGAGCAAGGGCTTATGTATGGACATTCCCAGATAAAATCCCAATGCACAGAGAACCGCTTCATACACCAAGATATGATTTGGCTAAAAAATATCCGACATATCCTGATAAAAAGAACCATTACAGGGTTGATACAAAATATATGTCAATTCAAAAAACAGATTGGGCAAAAGAATTCCCAATTATTCTTACAACAGGAAGACTTGTTATGTACAGCGGTGCCGGAATTATTGAAAGAAGTAGTAAATACCTTGCTGCATTGGTTCCTGAAATGTTTGCAAGTATTAACCCAGAACTTGCTTACAAATATGGAATTAAAGACGGTGATATGATTTGGATCCATTCACCAGAAGGTACAAAGATTAAAGTAAAAGCAAGATTTACTTATGCAGTGGCACCTGATAGGATTTTCTTGCCATATCATTTTGCCGGAATTATGCAAGGCGTTGATATGAGCGATAATTATCCAGAAGGAACTAAACCGTATGCGATTGGTGAGAGTGCAAATACAGTAACTAACTATGGATACGATATTGTTACCCAAATTCCTGAGACAAAAGCCGGATTAGTCCGCATTGAAAAAGCGTAAGGAGTAAGATATGTATGAATATGCAAGAATGAAATTTTACTGCGATGAAGACAGATGTATAGAATGTAATGCCTGTACAATAGCTTGTGCGGAAGCACACGAATTACCTGTGGGCATTCATAGAAGAAAAGTAGTTACATTAAACGAAGGAATTGAGGGTAAAGAATTTTCCGTATCCATAGCTTGTATGCACTGTACTGATGCACCTTGTTCACAAGTTTGTCCGGTTGATTGTTTTTATATAAGAGCGGACGGAATAGTTTTGCATGACAAAGATAAATGTATAGGTTGCGGTTATTGCTTATACGCCTGTCCTTTTGGAGCTCCTCAGTTTCCAAGAGACGGAGCGTTTGGAATTAGGGGAGTTATGGATAAATGTACAATGTGTGCAGGTGGTCCTGCTCCTACTTTTTCTGAAAAAGAGTATCAATTATATGGTCAAAACAGAATTGCTGAAGGAAAAGTACCTATGTGTGCTGCGGTATGTTCAACTAATGCGTTAATAGTCGGAGATGCTGAAAGCGTTTCTAAAATAAAAAGAGAAAGAGACGCAGCTAAAGGTAAAGGGCCTATGACTCCATACGGATGGGATCAGGCGTATAAATAAGGAGTTGTTATGAAAAAATTACCGCTTTTTAGCGTAATAAGTCTTGGTTTTTTATATGCCGGAGTTGTTCCATTAGTGGAGCCAAATATGGCTCCACAGCATCCTGGAAGTAGACTAATCTCTCCAGAATTAATCGAAGCAATCCCTTCTTGGCATAAATATGGAGAATTGTTTTTGTATTTGCAGACCCATTGGGTTAAACTTTTATTTTTAATTGTTTTATTGGCAGTTCCTACAGTTTTTTTGCTTCATTATTTAATTGTAGGTCCTAAAATTTTTTCCCATGAAGGTAGAAAATTTTTAATTTTTCCTACATGGCAGAGAATTATTCACTGGATAGCTGCTTTAGGATTTATTTTATTAGTCCCTTCAGGATTTTTTATTATTTATGGAAAATATTTTGGAGGCGGTACTCCTATTAGATTTATGAGATATATGCACGATATAGGGGCATTTTTATTTGCACTGGTTGTAATTCCTATGACCGTAATGTGGTTTAAAGAAATGCTCCCTCGTCTTTGGGATATTAAATGGATGATGATACTTGGAGGATATTTAAGTAAGGAAAAAAGAGAAATTCCTGCAAGTAAATTTAATGCTGGACAGAAAATGTGGTATTGGGTTGCAATGTTTGGCGGAATGGTTATGATTATAACAGGTGTTATGATGTATTTTCAGGATTTTGACATAGCCCTCCTTAAAAAACTGAATTTATATCAAATTGATCTGTTAAGATTAGCCATTATGATTCACTTAGGATTGGCGTTGTTGATTGTTGCGTTCTTTTTTACCCATTTATATATGTCTCTTTTTGCCATTAAAGGTTCAATAGAATCTATGATAGATGGTTGTAAAAGTGAAGATGAGCTTAAACATTTACATTCTATTTATTATAAAAAGATTATTAAAGAAGGCAAAGATAAAGAACTTGCCGAAAAATGTAAAGATTAAAACAGACTAATTTTTTAGTCTGTTTATTTTTATTGCTTTTTTGGATTTGTCTCATTAAAAATATGCAAAAAATGCATAAAAAAATATGCTTTTTTGTCATATAAAAAACAATTTTGTTTTTTTTTATGCAGTAAAATATGCAAAATTTCCATAAAAGGGAAAGAGTGAAAAAAATGTTAATTGCACTAGCAGCTTTGGTTTTGTTTGCAAAAGAGCAGATAGTTGTATTTCATGCGGGAAGTCTGAGTGTTCCGTTTTCGCAGATTGAACAAAAGTTTGAAAAAAAATATCCCCAGTATGATGTTGTAAGGGAAGCGGCCGGGAGCAGGGCGTGTGCCAGAAAAATTACAGATCTGCACCGCAGGGCTGATGTAATGGCGAGTGCTGATTATAAGGTAATTGATAATTTATTAAGACCAAATTATGCTAAATTTAATGCATTATTTGCAACAAATGAAATGATTATAGCATATACTCCGCATTCAAAATATGCCGATAAAATTAATTCAAATAACTGGATGGATATTTTGCTAAAACCTGGTGTAAAAGTGGGACATTCAAATCCTAATTTGGACCCGTGCGGTTACAGGGCAATGATTGTAGCTAAACTTGCTGGGATTTATTACAACAGACCAAAATTTTTTGATGAATTGTTTGGTTATGGGGATAGTTATGAAAACGGAGAGGAAAATAGAAATAAAGTTGTAGTCAGACCAAAAGAGACAGATTTATTAGGTTTACTTGAAGCCGGAGCATTTGATTATCTCTTTATTTATAAATCTGTTGCAATGCAGCATCATTTAAAATATATTACATTGCCTCCTCAAATTAATTTAGGGGATAAAAAATATGCCTCCTTTTATAAAAAAGCAAGTTTCAAAATTACAGGCAAAAAACCCGGAACTTATATTGTAAAAAGAGGTGCTCCTATGGTTTATGGGATTACAGTTGTTGAAAATAAAAAAGAAGGACTCCCTCCTCATGAAAAAGGTGCTGTTTTATTTGTAAAATATCTACTTTCTCCAGAAGGTCAGGCAATAATGAAAAAAAACGGCCAGGGTGTGATTAATCCGCCTATAATTGAGGGAGATGATAATATATTAAAAAAATATTAAAGGAGACAAAATGTTTATAGAATTAAATGACAGGGTTTACATCAATTTAAATAAAATTACAAGAATTAAAATAGATGAAGTACAGGATGGTATAAGGGTTAGATTTTATGAAGGAAACGACCAGGTTGCAAAATCTCAAAGATTTGAGAGTGTAAAAGAAGCAAAAGAATGGATTAAAAATAAACTTTTAGGATAAATATGCTAAAACTTGAAAATATTTTTTTAAAAAAAGGCGATTTTATTTTAAATCAGATTTCGTTTGATGTAAAAGATAATGAATATGTTGTAATACTTGGAAAAACAGGAAGCGGGAAGACTCTGCTTCTTGAATCCATAGCCGGTTTTCATAAAATTGAAGGGAAAATTTATTTTAATGATAAAGATGTTACAAACTTTGCTCCTGAAAAAAGAAATTTTGGATTTTTGTATCAGGATTTTCAACTTTTTAGAAATTTAAATGTTGAAAAAAATATCCGTTTTTCAGAAAAATTTAAAGGAAAAGATAAAAAATTATTTGATGATTTAGTAGATTTCTTAAATTTAAAACATCTTTTGAAAAGGGATGTTTTAAGTTTAAGCGGAGGGGAAAAACAGAGGATTGCACTTGCAAGGGCGATATATTCAAGACCTAAAATACTGCTTTTGGATGAGCCTTTAAGTGCGATTGACCCGACTCTGAGAAATGAGATTATGAAAAATTTAAAACAGCTGCCTGAAAGATATAACATTTCTGTAATTCATGTAACGCATAATTTCAGGGAAGCTTCTTACTTAGCTGACAAAATAGGAATAATTTTAAAAGGGAAGCTTTTACAGTTTGATGATGCCGCTCAGGTTTTAAATTCTCCTGCTTCTTTGGAAGTTGCCAAATTTTTAGGGTTTAAAAATATTTTTGAGCTCTCAATGTTAGGATTTGAAAATTCACATAAATATTTTTCAATAGATCCTAATTTAATTTATCTCTCAAAAGAAAAAAAAGATTATGATTACTGTTTTAGTGGCATAGTTGATGAAATAATGGGAATTACCGATCATTACAAAATTTATGTAAATGTTGATGGAAAAATATTTTTTATAAAGGTTTCAAAAAATTATTTTAAAGAACTTGATATAAAAAAAGGTGATGAAGTTTTTGTATGTTTTAATAAAAAAGATATTGTATTTGTTTAGGAGGATGGATGAAAAAAGTTTTTATAGTGCTCGGACTTATTATATTACTCTTTTTGACACTTCCGTTATGCAAACTGATTTTTGGTATTTCTTTGAATCAATACATTAATACCGTCAACGATAAAGAAGTTATAAATTCCATTTTTTTGACTATGAAAGTTTCATTTTTATCTACTCTTTTTGTTTTTTTTACAGGGGTGCCTTTAGCGTATCTGATCGCAAGAAACACTTTTTTTGGAAAAAGCGTGCTAGAGAGTATTATAGATATTCCCACAATGGTGCCGCATACTGCGGCTGGTATTGCACTGCTTATGACATTTGGGAGTGATGGAATTGAAAATTTTTTAGATAAAATAGGTTTAGGGTTTGTTGATTCAACTACCGGTATAATGGCTGCAATGATGTTTTTATCGTCCCCGTATCTTATTAATTCCGCAAAAGAGGGATTTAAAAATATTGACCCAAAAATAGAAAATGTGTCTCGTTCGCTTGGGGCTTCTTTTTTTTATACCTTTGTAAGGGTTGTTTTGCCTCTTGCTAAAAAGGATTTGATAAACGGAATGCTCTTAATGTGGGCTAGGGGACTTGGAGAATTCGGAGCAGTTGTAATTATTGCTTATCATCCTATGGTTGCGCCTGTTTTGATATATGACAGATTTATAAATTTCGGACTCAATTATTCTGCTCCGGTTGCTGCTTTAATGATTGTTCTTTCCATAATTATTTTTTCTGTTATTAGATATCTGAATAATAAATTTTTTTAATGATATAATTTCAATAAAAAAGGTATTTAATGCAAGAAATTATTAGAAACTTTTCCATTATAGCCCATATTGACCATGGAAAAAGTACACTTGCCGACAGACTTATAGAATTTACCGGAGGAATTAGCGAGAGGGAAAAAGAAGACCAGCTTCTTGATACAATGGATATAGAAAAAGAGAGGGGAATTACCATAAAAGCCCAAAGTGTAAGGCTTAAATATAAAGGTTACATTTTAAATTTAATAGATACTCCGGGGCATGTGGATTTTTCACATGAAGTTAGTAAATCACTAAAAAGCAGCGAGGGTGCACTTCTTGTAGTAGATGCAACTCAGGGGGTTGAAGCCCAGACTCTTGCAAATGTTTATATGGCGGTTGATAATGATTTGGAAATTATACCTGTTATTAATAAAATAGATTTGCCAAGTGCCGAGCCTGAAAGGGTAGCGGAAGAGATTGAACAGACTATTGGGATTGATGCAAGCGAAGCAATTTTAGTTAGTGCAAAAACAGGAATTGGAATTGAAGAGCTGCTTGATGCAATAATTGAAAGAATTCCAGCCCCTAAAGGTGATGAAAACGCTCCTACAAAAGCACTTATTTATGACAGTTGGTTTGATAATTATCTTGGTGCTATATGTTTAGTGAGGGTGTTTGACGGGTCTATAAAAAAAGGGGATGAAGTTTTGGTAATGGGTACAGGTAAAAAACATAAAGTATTGGACCTTTTCTATCCACATCCTCTTAAAAAACTGAAAACTGATGAAATTAAAACGGGAGAAGTCGGCGTAGTTGTAATGGGACTTAAAAATGTATCCGATATCAGGGTGGGGGATACCATTACAAATGCTAAAAATCCTGCAAGTGAGCCTGCAGCTCCTTTTGAAGAGCCAAAAAGCTTTGTATTTGCAGGGATTTATCCGATTGATACGGATAAATATGACGACCTAAGAGATGCGCTTGAGAAACTCAAACTAAATGATTCATCAATTACATTTGAGCCTGAAACATCTCACGCACTTGGATTTGGATTTAGGGTTGGATTTTTAGGCTTACTTCATATGGAAGTGGTAAAAGAGAGGCTTGAGAGGGAATTTGGAATAGAGCTTATTGCCACCGCCCCAAGCGTTACATATAAAGTAAAACTCACAGACGGAAGTGAAATTGAAATTTCAAATCCATCAGACCTGCCGCCTCCTAACAAAATAGATAAAATTTACGAGCCTTATGTAAAAGCTACAATCTTGACTCCTAGTGAATATGTGGGGAATTTAATCCAGTTTTTGAATGAAAAAAGGGGAATTCAGCTAAAAATGGATTATCTCTCCCCTGAGAGGGTTTTGCTTGAGTATGAACTGCCTCTTAATGAAATTGTGACTGATTTTTATGATAAATTAAAAACCTTGACGCGTGGATATGCTAGTTTTGATTATGAGCCTATTGGATATAAAGAGGGTGATTTGGTTAAAATGGATATCAGGGTTGCTGGGGAAATTGTGGACGCTTTGAGTGTAATAGTGCCGAAAAACAAGGCTGAGAGAAAGGGAAGAGAATTAATAAAAGTTATGAAAGAACTAATCCCAAGACAATTATTTGAAGTTGCAATTCAGGCGAGCATCGGAAATAAAATTATTGCACGTGAAACTGTAAAAGCTCTTAGAAAAGATGTAACGGCGAAATGTTACGGTGGGGATATAAGCAGGAAAAGAAAGCTGCTTGAGAAACAAAAAGAGGGTAAAAAAAGAATGAAAGCAATAGGAAAAGTGAATATTCCTCAAGAAGCGTTTTTAAGTATTCTAAAAATTGATTAAAAGTGGATATTGACTAAATGATAAAAATATAAAAATAATTTCAAAGATAAAAATATTACAGCTCAATGGCCCATTTTGCTAACGCAACGCTAAAATTTAACTAATAATTGCAAACAGGAGAGCCGTTAATAAAACGACAACTGCTTGTCGTTTTTAGGCTCGCACGGCGATGAATTTGTGCAAATTTGCACTTTATACGCCTGTAGCCCTAAGGGCTTGATACAATTTTTTGAACGCAAAATTTTTGCTAAATTTCGTACGATGTAATATTTTTACTTTTTCGTTATTTAGCCAGTGTCAAAAGTTATCCTTTTATTTTAAAAGCAAATATAATGCTGATAATTAAGAAAATAAAACTCACAACTCCCACTTTTTCAAGTCCTATCATATCACTTAATACACCTATTGAAAATGTGACAAATGCGGGAATTAGGAAAGCTAACATCATATAAACGCCGTTTAGGGCTGTTGAATTTTCATGATGGTGGATAATTGATAACATTACGGGACCTGTGGAGAATAGGCTAAGACCGAGTAAAATGAGAGGCAAATAAATCAAATGAAAATAGATAAATAGAGGCATTGAAACAATTGCGATTAAAGTAGAAAATATTAAAGTTTTTTTATAACCGAATTTATCTCCTATATTACCGGCTAAAAAAGTACCTAAAATTGCAAAAAACTGAAAAAATGAAAGTGAAATATTGGCTTTTGTTAAACTCTCTCCAATATGGGTTAAAAAAAGCGGCAAATAAAAAGCAAAAAATATTTTTGCAAAACTTTGAAAAAACATAAATGCTGAAATGGTCAGGAAAAAATTTTTATATTCCATAAAAATTTTAAAATCGGCTTTTTGTTTTGTTTTTGGTTTAAAATCCCCTTTTATGTCTTTTAGTTTCCACCATAAAAAAGCTGAAGCAAAAAAAGCAAAAAACACTGTTTTTAACAGTCCTTCAAGTCCCCAAATACTGACAGCGGCCGTTGCTATCAAAGGTGCTATAGTCCTTGCAAGTTCCCCTCCCACCATAAACATACTCATACCAAAGCCCATTTTAGGTGTAACTTCCTTTACGATACCGGGAGTTGCTATATGGAAAATCTGGGCTGAAATTCCGGCAAGAAATATCAAAATAAGTAATATTATGTAATTTGGCGCAATTCCTATAAGAGACATAAAAATTGCTGTAATACTTGGTGAGAGTATTGTGAAAATTCTTAAATCTTTTCTTGAAATTAAAAGTCCCAAATATGGATTAAAAAGTGCGGGTATTCTTCTTATTACATCAAGAATTGAAGCTTCTGTAACATTAAGGCCTAATTTTTGTATTAAAAGCGGTAATACCGGTGCAAGGAAAGAAGTGTAAATGTCATGTGTTAAATGTGCAAAGGAAAGGAGAAAAACATTAAATTTATTTTTCATAAATTGCCTTTTTTTAAGGCGAATTGTAGCAGAAAAATTATAATTTGATGTTTCTTATTCCGTAATTTTCCACTACAAAATCTATATCTTTATCCCCTCTGCCTGAAAGATTTACTAAAATAGTATCGTTTGGTTTTTCTTTTGCCAGTTTCATAGCAAAAGCAACTGCGTGGGCGCTTTCAAGAGCCGGAATAATACCTTCATACTGACTCAAGGCATAAAAAGCATCAACGGTTTCTTCGTCTGTGATTGCCGCTATATTTAATCTTCCGCTTTCTTTTAAAAATGCCTGTTCAGGCCCGACTCCCGGATAATCAAGTCCGCTTGCTATTGAATATACTGGGGCAGGGTTTCCGTTTTCGTCTTTTAGCATAATTGTATTAAATCCATGAATCACCCCTTCATCCCCAAACATAAGTGTTGCCGCATGTTCTCCTAGTTTTGTGCCTTTTCCCAAAGGTTCAACTGCATATAATTCCACTTCGTCATCAATAAATCCGCTGAATATTCCCATGGCGTTGCTGCCACCTCCTACACAGGCCACAACATTATCCGGTAAAAATCCTGTCATTTCCAAAAACTGCTCTTTTGCCTCAAATCCGACAACACTTTGAAAATCTCTTACCATCATTGGAAAAGGATGAGGGCCTACAACACTGCCTATTGCATATAAAGCTGTGTCAAGCTGTTTTACATAACTCTCAAATGCACTGTCGACCGCTTCTTTTAGTGTTTTGAGTCCATGTGTTGCGGGTACAACTTCAGCCCCTAAAATTTTCATTCTGACAACATTCGGATGCTCTTTTTCTATATCAACTTCACCCATATGAATTTCACATTCCAACCCGAAATATGCAGCTGCCGTTGCCAGGGCGACTCCGTGCTGGCCTGCCCCTGTTTCGGCTATAAGCTTTTTTTTGCCCAAATATTTGGCAAGAAGGGCTTCTCCCATGCAGTGGTTTAATTTATGTGCCCCCATATGGTTTAAATCTTCCCTTTTTAAATATATCTGGGCTCCTCCTATTGCGTCGGATAATCTTTTCGCATGATATACAGGTGTCGGTCTTCCCTGAAAATGTTTTTGAATTCTTCTGAGTTCGCTTATAAAATCGTGGGAGTGTTTAAGTTTAAGGTAAGCTTTTGTAATTTTTTCAAATTCCTCTTTTAAAATATCAGGAATATACGCACCACCAAATCTTCCAAAAAAACCTTCACTGTCAGGATATTTTTGTAAATGTGATTTTTTCATGGTAAGCCTTTTTTGCTAATTGTAGCAAAAAGAAGGAAAAAAGTTAATTTAAATTTAAAAATTCTTTAATTTCTTCCACTTTGTCTGTTTTTTCCCATGTAAACTCTTCTCTTCCAAAATGCCCGTAAGCTGCTGTTTTTCTGTAAATCGGTTTTAGTAAATCAAGGGTTTCAATAATTCCTTTTGGAGTTAAATTAAATATTTTTCTAACTGCATCTTCTATTTTTTTCTCATCCACTTTTGCGGTGCCGTGAGTATCCACATAAATACTGACCGGCTCAACCACACCGATTGCATAAGCAATTTGAACTGTAATTTTTTCAGCTGCCCCAGCTGCAACCAGGTTTTTTGCCACATATCTTGCTGCATACGCACCGCTTCTGTCAACTTTTGTCGGGTCTTTTCCACTAAATGCTCCTCCACCATGAGGAGCAGCTCCCCCATAAGTATCTACGATAATTTTTCTTCCAGTTAGTCCCGCGTCCCCCTGAGGGCCACCTATTACAAATTTTCCTGTAGGATTTATAAAATATTCTACATTTTTGCTTAGCATACTTGCAGGGATTACTTTTTTTATAACTTCTTCAATTACTGCTTCTTTTATTTCAGAATAGTTAATATCAGGTTCGTGCTGGGTGGAAACCACCACTTTTTCAACGCTCACAGGTTTTCCGTTTTGATATTTTACGCTCACTTGTGCCTTACCATCTGGTCTCAGCCACGGAATAATTGCTTCTTTTCTTGCAACTGCAAGTCTTTTAGTAAGTTTATGTGCAAGCATTATAGGAAGCGGCATAAGTTCAGGTGTTTCAGTACACGCATATCCAAACATCATTCCCTGATCGCCAGCTCCTATTTCTTCACCTCTTTCAACTCCTTGGCGTATATCAGGGCTTTGTTCCCCGACTCCGTTTAACACTCCGGCGGTTCTGTAATCAAATCCGAACCTTGCATCAGTGTAACCGATTTCTCTTATAACTTCTCTTGCAATTTCCTGCATTGGGGCATATGTTACGGTTTTAAGTTCACCTGCAATAATACAAAAACCGTTGCTTAAAAGTGTTTCACAGGCAACTTTTGCGTTTTTATCTCTTTCAATAATGTAATCAAGTATGGCATCACTTATTTGGTCTGCCATTTTATCCGGGTGGCCCTCGGTTACACTTTCACTGCTAAATAAATATTCCCTCATAAATTCTCCTTGTTTAATTTTACATTTTCAATTATTCATTAAATTGCATACTCCTATTTTGAAAGTGCTAAGACTAGCATTTTCAAAAGACAAGAATATGCAAATGTAATTATACAATTGAAAAATAAAAATGTAAAATTAAAAGGTACTGATTAAATATGTATAATTTTAAAATTTTAAAGATAAAAATATTACAGCAGAGTGTGATTTTCCTAAAGTATTACTCAAATTTTGCTAAAGATTGCAAGCAGGAGAAAGGTTGATAAAATGACAGCCACTTGTTGTTTTAAGGTTTGTACGGCGACGAATTTGTGCAAATTTGTACTTTATACGCCTATACAACCCAACCTATTAATTACAATTTTTTAAATGTAAAATTTTTGTTAAATATCAGAGCTTACATTTTTTCCGTTATTTAGTCAGGGTCAATTTAATTTTTGTTAATTTATGATAAAATTAAAAAAAAATTAAAGGGATAAAAATGTTCTTTTCAAAAAAAGATGAATCATGTGATTATTTAAAACGTTTTATTGAAGAAGAATATAAAAAAATATTTTCCGATGACAATTTAAATATAGAAGAAAAATTAAAAAAAATTTTAGAAACTAAAGATAATGAAATAGAAGAATGGAGATATTTTAAAACTCATTTTCCTGTTGCTTTTTTTGTTATTTCTCCTGAGAGAAAAATTATTGAATTTAATAAAGAATTTGAAAAACTGACTGGATTTAACGCTTATGAAATCAGTGGGAAAGGGGGTGCTGAAATTTTGTGGCCTCCAAATCCAAGTGAATGCAAAGTCTGTAAATTGGCAATGAAATATTTAAATGAAAGAAAAACCGGAATTGGGACTGCTGAAATTATTACAAAAGATGGCAAGAAACTTCCTGTATTCGTTTATGTGGAACCTCTGGTAATTAATGGCAGAGTTACAAAAGTTTTTATAATGCTTAGAGCAAGACTGATGGATATTAAAGAGAGAAAAGAATATATGCAAAAACAGATTGCTCCTATTAAAGAAATTTTATTGAAAATAGCAAACGGGGATGTAAAAGAGACTCTCACACTTGATAAAGACAATGAACTTAAAGAACTGGAAGAACCAATTAATAAAATTATTTTAACATTGAATGATATTGTTTCAAAAATTTTAAAATCGGCTAATAATGTAGTTAACATTGCAACTGATACCAAAAAAATTATAAGTGATACCAAAAACTGGAATGAAAACGTTTTTCAGGTTAGACAATCAGAACTTACCAATCAGGCAGAGAGCTTAGAAACTTCCGTAAAAGAAATTGAAAATATGGTAAATTTAATAAAAGAAATATCAGACCAGACTAATTTATTGGCGCTTAATGCGGCAATAGAAGCGGCAAGGGCAGGTGAACACGGAAGGGGATTTGCGGTAGTTGCGGATGAAGTCAGGAAATTGGCTGAGAGAAGTCAAAAATCTACAGATGAAATAACAGCAACGATTTCAACTATTAAAAACAATACTGCAAATATGGTTTCAAATATTGAAGAAACAACCAAAGAGGCTTCAACATTGACAGAAAGTTTGGATAAAATTGAAGAAAACTTTGACAAAATAGAAGAAGATTCAATGGAATTAAAAAAAGAAGTTGATATATTTAAAATTAATAACTAACTTCTTTTTTATTTAAACATTCTTTTGAAACCTTAGCAATAAAATTTAATACATCTTTATCTTTTTGATGCCAAATAAAAAAATTATAAGGATATCTTGCCTTAATTTTTTCAAAAACACATTTGCAATAATTATATTTATCTGGTAAAGAAGAACTTTGTTCACAGGCATGTATAAATTTAAACTGATAATCAAAAGGATAATAATAAGAAAAAAGAAAAAGAGGAAAAATTAATATAAGTTTTTTCATAAACTCTTTCTAACTTCTATTGTGGCATCAACCATATTTTTTAAAGACGGTCTAACTTCTTCCCATTTTCTTGTTTTAAGTCCGCAGTCAGGGTTAATCCATACTTTTTCTTTTGGCAATACTTCTAAAATAGCCTTAATTTGTTCAACTATTTCTTCTTTGCTTGGAATTCTTGGGCTGTGAATATCATACACTCCTGGTCCGATTTCACCTTTATACCCTCTTTCTTTAAAGATTTTAAGCAGTGAATTGTCACTTCTTGCATTTTCAATTGAGATAACGTCTGCATCCATATCTTCAATTGCATCCATAATATCACTGAATTCAGAATAACACATATGAGTATGGATTTGAGTTTCTGGTTTTACAGAACTTGTTGTAATTCTAAAAGATGTAATAGCCCAGTCTTCATAATCTTTTCTTTTTTCATTTCTAAGCGGATATCCTTCCCTTAGTGCCGCTTCATCAACCTGGATTACTTTAATTCCTGCAGCTTCAAGCGCTTCAACTTCATCTCTTATTGCAATAGCCATCTGATAAGCTGTAACTCTTTTATCCTGGTCGTCCCTTACAAAAGACCAGTTTAGCATTGTAACAGGACCTGTTAGCATTCCTTTCATAGGTTTTTCTGTTAGGCTTTGAGCGTATGTAATCCATTCAACTGTCATATCTTTAGGTCTAGAAACATCTCCGTAAATTAGAGGCGGTTTTACACATCTGCTTCCGTAACTTTGAACCCATCCGTTTTGTGAAAATGCAACACCGCTTAGCTGTTCACCGAAATATTCAACCA
This sequence comes from Lebetimonas natsushimae, assembly GCF_002335445.1. Lineage (NCBI taxonomy): Bacteria > Pseudomonadati > Campylobacterota > Epsilonproteobacteria > Nautiliales > Nautiliaceae > Lebetimonas > Lebetimonas natsushimae. The sequence continues at coordinate 449,228 of NZ_BDME01000001.1, forward strand.
TGTCATTTCTTTCAAATTCACCGTGAACCAATACATCAAGTCCGATTTGTTCCTGGAATTCAACACAGTCTTTAATCATTTCTTTAATTTTTGTTTTATATTCTTCTTCACTGATTACACCGTTTTTATAATCGCGTCTAAGTTTTCTAAGTTCCGGTGTTTGAGGGAAGCTTCCTATTGTTGTTGTAGGTAGTATTGGATATTTTAGGTTTTCATGCTGAAGTTTGATTCTCTCTTCAAAAGGCACGCTTCTGTGTTTATCTTTTTCAGTTAAGTTTGATACTCTGTCTTGGACTACAGGGTCATGAATTTTGCTTGAAGTTTTTCTTGTAGCAATTGCTTCTTTGTTTCCTTCAAATACTTCTTTTTCGTATTCACTTAAAGCTTCATCTCTAAACAATTTATCAATAACTCTTATTTCATCAAGTTTTTCAAGTGCGTAGCTTATCCATGATTTGATATCTTCATCCATTTTTGTTTCATATTTTAATGTATATGGCACATGTAACAATGAACAGCTGCTTCCTACTAAGATATTGTTTTTATCATATCCTTCTGCAAGACCTTTAAGGAATGCCACTGATTTTTCAATATCATTTACCCACACATTTCTTCCGTTAACAATTCCGATTCCTACTTTTTTACCAGATTCAATTAAAGTTTTAATAGAATTTTCACTTCCGTGTACGAAATCTAAAAACATTCCTTCAATTGGAGTTGTTGCCAAAACTTCATTTGCTTCGTTTGAATGTTCAAAATAAGTTGCTACAAAATTGCCTTTACCGATTCTCTCATATACTTTTTTTAATATTTCCAAATCTTTTTTTGTAGGATTTGTTACAAAATATGGCTCGTCAAATTGAATTACCAAATTGCTATCTAGTGCTTTAATTTCTTTAATTAATTCTTCATATACAGGGATTAATTTTTCAATTACTTCATATTCATCACCATCAACTTTACTAAGTTTTACGAAAGTAACAGGTCCTATTAAATTTACTTTTGGGGTAATTCCAAGAGTTTTAATTTCATTGTATTCTTCTTTAATTTTTGTAATATCAACTTTAAAATCCATATTAGCATTAATTTCTGGAACAATATAATGATAGTTTGTATTAAACCATTTTGTCATTTCAAGTGCTTTATGAGTTTTATCCCCTCTTGCCATTGCAAAATATCTGTCCATACAGTTTTCAATGTCTTTATAATTTTCCGGAATTGCATTTAAAATTACGCTCATGTCAAGCATATTGTCATAAAAAGAAAAATCATTAATTGATATTAAATCAATACCGGCATTTTTTTGATAAACCCAGTGTCTAATTCTTAGCTCACTTGCAGTTTTTTGAAGGTCTTCTTTGCTTGATTTACCAGCCCAGTAACTCTCAAGCGCTTTTTTGAGCTCTCTTTGTTCCCCGATTCTTGGGAAGCCAATTACATATGTTGCCATTTGTATCCTTTTTTAAGCGCAATTATAACAAAATTATTTTACTTCTTTAAAAGATGTATCCACTTTATAAAGTTTTGTTTTGTAATTTATCTGGTTTTCAAATATATATATATGAAAATCATTCATATAAAACATATCTTCAGCGTTTTGCATATTATATATTTTATTGACAAGTATATCGGTTGCATAATTTAACCAGTTGTATTTTATATCGCTGTTTAAAAGAGTTGCATAGTCGTTGATTTCTAAAGGAGGATTTATAATGGAATTTGCAATTATCAGTTTTTCCCTGTCTTTTTTTTGTGTTAAAAATATAATCGCAGGTGAATAGCAAAGCTGCGGTGAAAAAACTAAAAACGGTTCAATTTCTTTTGATGTTATGGTGGACAAAACCTGTGCGCTTTTTGATATGTCGGTATTTAATATTGTAAATGAATTGTTTAAATCATTATAGTTTATATCAGGAAAATAGAAATTTCTTACAAAAAAAGGATTTTTTGTTTCATAATATAAAAGTTTTTTTGAAATCTGATTGTTTTGCGATATGGTAAAAAGTCTGTCATTTATAAAATTATTAAATAAATTAATCTGGTCTTTAAAATTTAAACCACCGAAATAAACATTTTCAAATGTCTGGTTAAAATCGTTTTTGTTAAAAGTCGGTATAAAAAAAGTTTTGTTATAATCACCAAAAGTTAAGATTTTTGATTTGTTTGTTTCGATATCAATAATATAATTTTGTGGAATGGCTGAGATATTAATATCATTATTATATAAGGAAATATTAAAATCCACTCCTTTTTGAATCAGATAGACATTTATTGAATTAACAATTGAAGGCAGATATTTAAAAAATTTTTGTTTATCAACAATTAATGCAAAAGATACCTTTGAATTTTGTGAATAAAAATTTTCATTAAATATTTCTATGTTTTCAGTAATATTTTTTTCTTTTTTTTCCATATCAGCTGAAATGTTTTTTTCAGTGTTATTAATATCCACTAAAATAGGTGATTCAAAATCAAGTGTTTGTGCCAAAAGAAGGGTGCCTACAATTAAAAAAAATATTTTTTTCATAACAGACTCTTTATTAAAAGAAAATCTTTATAAGCTTCTTTCTTTGCAGAGGGGTTTCTTAGCAGGTAACTTGGGTGAAAAGTAGGAATCACTTTTTTCTCCTTGTATTCAAATATCTGTCCTCTGACCTTGGAAATCGGCATATCTATATCCATCAGATACATAAATGCCGTTTTACCAAGACAGACTAAAATCTCGGGATTTATTATATCAATTTGTTTAAGCAGGTACGGTTTGCAAGTCTGGGCTTCTTCTATAGTAGGGACCCTGTTGTTCGGGGGTCTGCATTTTACTATATTTCCAATGTAAACATCTTCACGGGTTAGTTCTAAAACATTTAAAATAATTTTAGTCAAAAGTTTTCCCGCCCTTCCGACAAAAGGGCGGCCTGTTTTGTCTTCCTCAGCCCCGGGTCCTTCACCTATAAACATAAGATGTGCATTTGGATTTCCTTCTCCAAACACTACATGGGTTCTTGTTTTGCTTAAGTCGCAAAGAGTGCAGTTTAGGCATATTTTTTTGAGTTCTTCCAATTCATTTGGCATTGTGTTATTATTTTCATTTGATTGAAAACCTTCAAAATATTCCACACCGGCTTCTTTTAATTTGTAAAGATGTTTTAATTTAATAAGGTTTTTCACTTATTTCCTTTTGAATATTAATTTCACCGTTAATTTTATATGTAGGATAAGTGATTTTAATATCTTTTTCTTTTAGCAGGGCATCTAATATTTCTCCTGAAATCTGGCTTCTGTAAGCCATAGGAGAAGAGGATATTACCAGATACCATGCACTTATTCTGATACCGTTTTCTTCTATCAATGTAAATACTCTGGGATCCAGATTGTATGATTTAAAATTATATTCAATTTTTAATCTTTGCATTCTGGATTTTGTTGCTGCAACCTGTCTTTTTGTCTGGTTTATTAAAATGTTTTTAATTATATCGGCTGCTTTCTTATAATTTGAATCAAATGTGAGTGTAATATCTATACCGTCCCATACGGTTGCAAGACGTTTATGTGTATAGTTGAAAATAGGATTGTTAAATATCACATTGTTTGGTACAAAAACTATTCTTCCCGCACGTCTGTTTTTATGATAAGTGGTATATGTTACATCTTCATATATTACAATTCTTGTAAGTGTAATATCAATAACATCACCCACAATTTGGACATTTCCGTTTTGCAGATATATTTTAACCCTGTCCCCGACTTTAATATTGCCGTTTACCATAATTACAAACCAGCCGAACATATTCATAAACCAGTCTTTCATAGCAATTGCGATACCGGCTGAGATGAATCCTAAAATAGTGATTATATATGTGGCGTTGTTTATGTAAAAAAGGAGTGAGGTTAAAGCGATAATAAATATTGTGAGAATATTGATAATTTTATTTGATAAATACAGATTTTCTTCTTTGATATATTTTTTCATTATTAGTTTTAAAATAAATGAAAAAATTATTAAAAATATAATTATTCCTATTAAAATAACTAGTTTGTTAATTTGATTTTTAATTTCTTTTTTGATTTTCTCTTTTTGAGATAAAATAAATGTTTTTAGGGTTTCAAGCTTTTTTTTGTAAATGGTGTCTATTAACTCAAAATCTTTTATCATATTTTCGAGCTGAGTGTCTTTTATTTTTAATTTTTTTTCCAGAGTGTATAATTCTTTTAATTTATTCAAAGTGTCTTTAAATTCTTCATATGTTTGAATGTTTTGATTTAAAATATTTTTTATCTGTTTTTCATAATTTATCGCTGAAAATATTTCAAAAGGATTTTCTATTTTAGGGGCTTTTGGTATGTTTTTTAGTTTTATTAAGGTATTAAAGATATTTTCGTTTTCTTTTAGCAAATCAAGTTGGGTTTGAACTGTTAGAAGTTTTTGTTTGTATCTATGTGGATTTCTTCTTGCAAGATATTTTAATTTGTTATATTTATCTTGCAATTTTTGATAATCAATATAATTTTTATAAGATAAATAAAATGAATTATTTGAAAGTTCCTTTTGGATTTTTGAAATCTGCTGTTTTGTTAAATTAATTTCAGTAGTGTTTGTTTCATTTGCAAATAAAAAAATAAAAGAAAAAATTAAAAAAAATATTTTCATTTAAATTTCCTTAAAACTTCTAAAAGAATCTCTTTATTCAAATTTTGCACAATTTTATATTTTCCGATATGTTCTGGTATTATAAATTTGATTTTATTGTTCATTGTTTTTTTGTCTGCAAAAAAGTGTTCGTAAAACTCTTCTTCATCTTTTATTTTGAAACTTGTAGGTAAATCGTATTTTTTAAGAAGTTTTTTAATTCTTTCATTTTCCTCCCGGGTTAAATATCCAAGGGCGATTGATAACTCATTTGCCATAATCATCCCGATGGCAACCGCTTCTCCGTGAAGATATGTTTTGTAATTAGTAAGATTTTCTATTACGTGTCCAAAGGTGTGTCCGTAATTTAACACGCTTCTTATACCTCTTTCTTTTTCATCCTGATTTACCACATTAGCTTTAATTTCCACGCTTCTTTTTATAATTTCTTCAATACTTAAAGCCTCTTTTTCTAATTTTTCAAAAAATTCCTTGTCAAACATAACTGCCATTTTAATAACCTCAGCCATTCCGGCTGCAAATTCCCTTTTTGGAAGGGTTGAAAGGAAATGGGTGTCAATATATACGGCTTCCGGTTGATAAAAGCTTCCTATTAAATTTTTTCCGTATTTATTATTAATTCCTGTTTTACCTCCAACTGAAGAGTCAACCATTGCAAGAAGAGTGGTCGGAATTTGAATAAATTTGATTCCCCTTAAAAAAATTGATGCGCAAAATCCGCTCATATCTCCTATCACTCCTCCCCCAAATGCAATAATTACAGAATTTCTGTCATATTTTGCGTCAAAAAGCCTATCAAGCGCGTATTCTATGCTCTCATAATTTTTATACTCCTCACCGTCTGGCAGTGTTATAATTATTAGTTCTTTTGTTTTTAAATGATTTAGCAGGTAATTTAAATGATATCCCGCCACTGTGGGATTTGTGATAATTGCAACTTTTGTATCCAAATCAATATCAGGCAATTTATCTATTAAAATATCATAAGTTTTATTTGGTGTGTCTATTGTGACTTTCATATTTCTCCTTATTTAATTGGTATTAAAAACTGGTTGAATTTATCAAGCATTATATATGCATTTTCTATTTTTGGATGGATTATTTCTGTAATTTTTGGAACCGGCGGTTTGATAAACGGTTCTATTAAACATATATTTTGTCTTTTTAACAATTTTAAAACAGGGTTTTTTTGAGTTTTTGTAAATGAAATGTTTTTAAAATTATATACTTTTGCAAATTTTTTAAGATATTCTTTTAATTCGTTTAAGTCTTTTGTTTCATTGGTCGGTTCCAAAAAATTTATCCCGAGATTTAACTGAAAAGAGAGGTCAAATAAAGCGGGGGCGATTCTGTCAAGCATTTTGTGTTGAAGCAAGACGACAAATTCTATGCATTTTTTAACTGATTCACTTCCCTGTTTAAAAATAGGTGTTTTTATTTCAAAAAAGGTTTTTTTGTATTTGTAAAAATATTCGTTGTTTGTAACAATTAAACCTATGCTGTATTTTTCAATATCATTTTTTAAAGTTGAAATATAATCATTTGAAAAATAATCTGTGTAAATATCTATGTTTTTAAATTTAAAGAGTTTATAAAGTTTAAAGTTTAAGGTAGGGTTTATTATCTTGATTATTAATTTTTTGTTTTTTAATTTTCTGTGTAAAAAAAGAGCGGATTTTAATAGATTTGAAATCATTTTTTGATTAAGCTGCATATCCAGTAACAGATAAATGTTTTGTCCGTATGGTGCCGGAAATGCTCCAAGATTTTTCTTGCTTTCTATAAAAAAGGATTTTAATCTTTCAGGTTCTCCTATAAGAAGCAGTTTGTCGTTTGGAAGTATAAGGGTGTGTCTGTTTGGTATTATGAATTTATTTTCCCTATAAATTACGGCAATTTTTATATTTTTCCATCTTTCTATAAAAGAGGGCGTTTTGTATGTAAATATTGAATGTGGGGGAATTTCCACTTCTAAAATTTCACCGATTCCAAGACCGATGTCCCTTGCAAAAAGTGGAACATCGGGAAGATGGTCTAATATTTTATTTGTGATTAATTCGATATTGTCAATTATTTCAATGTTGTTTTGAAATGGAATATTGATGTTTTTCCAGAATTTAACAAAAACGATGGATGAAAAATTTTTAATTTTATTGATTACAAATTCAGCTTCAATTTTATTTTTAATAAATATTATTATTTTATTTATATCTTTGTAAAAAATTGATTTGTATATGTCAAATGCAAAAAAAGAAATTTTATAGTAAAAAAAATTGTCCTTTTCAATTTTTACAATATCTTCTTCTTTTTCATATATAATATAATATTCGGCTTCTTTTATATAAGAAGAGGCTATTTTTTCTATTAAAATTTTGGATTCTTTACATCCGGCAAAAATTACTATTTTATTCAAGCATAACCTTTGATAAAATTTCGAGAATTATAACATATAATAAAAATGTAAAAATGGATAATGGAAAATGGAAAATTTATGTATAATAAATCTTAATCGGTTAAGAAATTAAAGGAAAATCATGGAATTTAAAATAGATGCAACTGACGGAAGGGCCAGGGCTGCCACCATTAAAACAGTACACAGTGAAATAAAAACCCCGATTTTTATGCCGGTCGGTACTGCCGCTGCGGTTAAAAGCCTGGATGCAATTGATTTAATGGATGTATTGGATGCAAAAATAATTTTGGCAAACACTTATCATTTATATCTTCGCCCAGGTGATGAAGTTGTTAAAAGTTTTGGGGGACTTCACGGATTTAGCGGCTATAAAAGGAGTTTTTTGACTGATAGTGGCGGTTTTCAGGCATTTTCATTGGGGGATAATGTAAAAATAAATGATAATGGAATTTGGTTTAAAAGCCATATTGACGGCAGCAGCCATTTTTTCTCACCTGAGAAGGTAATAGATATAGAATATAATTTAAACAGTGATATTATGATGGTTTTAGATGACTTGATTGCCCTTCCCAACACAAAAGAGAGGATTAAAAAATCAATAGAAAGAACTACGCAGTGGGCTAAAAGGAGCCTGGTTCATCATATTGAAAAAGGCGCTAAAAACAATCTGTTTGCAATAGTCCAGGGCGGGACTGACTTTGAATTTAGGAAAATAAGTGCCGAAAGTCTTGTTGGTATTGAAGTTGAAGGAAAAACATTTGACGGATTTGCAATAGGGGGGTTAAGTGTCGGTGAAGAAAATCAGCTGATGTATGATACCATTGAATTCACCACTCCTTTTTTACCGGAAAATAAACCCAGATATTTAATGGGAGTTGGAACACCCGAAGATATAATAGAGGCAATTGAGAGGGGTGTTGATATGTTTGACTGTGTTATGCCGACAAGAAATGCCAGAAACGGATATCTTTTTACAACATTCGGAACTCTTAGAATAAAAAATGCAAAATATAAACTGGATGATAAACCTATTGATGAAAACTGTAGTTGTTATACATGCAGACATTTTTCAAGAGGTTATTTGAATCATCTCTTCAAGGCAAAAGAGCTTACATATTTTAGGCTGGCAACTATTCATAATCTTCATTATTATTTGAATTTAGTAAAAGAAGCAAGAGAAGCTATAATTGATAAAAGATTTAATGAATTTAAAAAGGAATTTTATTCTAAACGGATAAACTGATTTTCTATAAGTTCATTAAGTTCATTAATAATTTCTTTTTCTCTTTTTACAATATATTTTTCTAAAATTTTTTCATCTTTTGGATTTGCCTTAAAATAAATGTGATATTTGTATAAATTTTGATTTATTTTTGTAATAGACCGGATTTCTCCAATAATGTCAAATAAATATTTTTTATCAATCTTAAGGGTAAAAATGGTTTCTACCTTTTCGGAAATTTCAAAATAGTTGTTATTTAACATTAAAGCCATTCCCTGAAATGAAATATCATATAATTTTGCTCGTATATTGTTTGTTTCACTTATAATTGTCACATCTATTTCTTCTTTTGGCTGAACCCTTATATGTTTTCTTTTAGGGAGGTTTCTTTGGATTTTTTTAATATTTGTAAGAGTTATTGTTTTTTTATGTAAATTGAAATCTTTAACTTCTGCAATAAAATAGTAATTTTTATTTTCTTGATTAAAATAAATTTCTGAATTAAATTTTGAAGCAAAAATAAAATTAATGGTTGAATTAAGAATAATTTCATTGTTTTTAATAATTAAAATATGTGTATTATGCGAAATCGGAATGCCTTTGTATACATTGTAAATGGTTATTTTTTCATTGTTTTTATATATTTCATATATTTCATTTGGAAGTTGAATTTCATTTAATTTACGTTTTTTTAGATATTCAATATAAAAATTGCAAATTATTGTAAAATCTTTCAGTTCGGAATAATGTATTTGATTTATAAGTAAATATTTAATAAAAGCATTGGTCATAAAAAAGAAAATTCTTTCTAAAATTGAAAATAAAGAAACATTATAATCATATAATTTTTCTTCTATTTTTAGAATTTCCGGAATTTGTTTGTTTTCTAATAAAAAAGGGCTGATAAAAAGAAAATTATAAATTTGTTTTATTTCTTTTTGGGAAATAATATCTTTATTTATATTTTTTAAAAACAGTTCAGTAAATTTATTTTCATATTCTTTGAAAAATTTTTTATTTTTTTCAATTATTCTAATTTTATTATCTGTCATTATGTTCTAAATTTTATTGGTAATTCTTTAAATTCTAAATTTTTTTTACTTTTTAATACATTTAAGTTTTTGTCTATTGTAAGAATGTAATCTGTTTCCGCACCCATATTGTCGGTGGAAACAGCATATATTATGATATTATCGTTTTTAATACTAACTTTATTTACATAATCATCCATTCCCAGATCTATCCTTCTGGCTTTTGTGATTTTTCCATTTTTATTAATTAAAATAATTAAAATATCATCATTTGTAAATGAAATATTGCCTACCACCAAAATTTTATTATCATATGGAGTAATAAATTTTGCCAATTCTTTTTTTGTAGAAGCAATTTTGCTAAAAACGGATGTGTTTTTATAAATATATATATCGGATTTTGTTTTTTTATTAAATACGTTAATTGCCGAATAAATATTATTTTTATCTACAAAAAAATCTGCAGGCATGGAATATTTTTTACCTAAATAAACTGTTTTTAGCAGGGAAAAGCTGTTTAATGAAAAATCTAAAATAACGGGTTTTTGTTTTATATTATCATATCCGAGTAAATAAAAATGGTCATTGTTAATTAAATATTTTTTTGGTTCAATTAGAGTTTTTATAATTTTTTTTGAAATCAGGTTATAGTTTTTATCCAGTTTATTTATACTTATTCCGTTTGATTCTGTTTTTGAAAAATAATAATATTTTTTGTAAAAAATTAGGTTGTCACCGGTAATTCCATAATTTTTCAGCAGTTTTATATCATTGTTCGGATTTATTTTTACCTGCGGTTGATTTTGAACGCATCCAATAAAAAAAGAAATTACTGCAATTAATATTAATTTTACATTTTTCATTTTATTCTTCCTTATTCATAATAAGTTACGCTGCTTTTACCGAATTTTTTTGTTTTGATTTTTTGGTATTTTCCAAGGTTTTCGGGAAAATCGTAATTGGTTTGATGTTCGATTATTACTTTTTCCACGTTAATTTTTGGAAGCTGTTTTATAAGAGTTTGTACTTTATCATAAATATCTTCAAAACCTTCCCTTATTGCAAAAGGAGGGTCAAAATAAAAAAACGCTTTTTCTTTGTTTCTTTTAAGTTCTTCAATTACATCCCAGATAGTTTCAAAACTGTCACCCAAAATAATCTGACATTTTTTTATATCTTCTTCTTTTAATGAGTCTATATTTTTTTTCAAAACTTTTGCGGCTTCCGGGTCTTTTTCTAAAAAGTATGCCCTGTTTGCACCTCTGCTTACAGCCTCAAGACCGATGCTTCCGACTCCGCTGAATACCTCAACCCAGTTTGAATCAGGTACTTCCCACTGCAGGGTGTTAAATACACTTTCTTTAAGTATGTTTTTTGTGCTTCTTGTAGTCTCTTTGTTTCCCATGAACAGTTTTTTACCTCTGTATTTTCCCCCTATTATTTTAATATTACTCTTTTCCATAATGCTCCTTGATTAATTTTATTAACTTATTTTTAAAATCTTCTAAAAGAAAATCCAGTTTTTCATCAAAAGATTCTGTTTTTACGTTTTTGATATTTAAAATTTTTTCCAATTGTAATAAAAGCGATGTTTTTGTAAAAGGCTTTTTAATGTCTTTTCCAATAATAATACCGTTTTTTTCCGGATTGTCTGTTATAATTATTCCGTTTTCATTTAAATAATCTTTTAAAAAATATTCCAATGTGTATTGCAAAAGAGGGGAATCACAATCTACTTTTAGTTTCAATTAAAACCTTTTTTATAATTTTAGCATAAATTTTTTATTAAAATAGTCGATATAATTATAGATAATTTTAAGGGGTTGAAAAATGGATATTTTTTCTTCTATAAAAAACAATGCGCAAAAAATTTACAATTATGACAGCTTAAATCAACATTCAAATAGGGTTGCGCTTCAAAAAATTGATGAATTGGCAAAAAATGACGATGAAAAAACTTTAACCCAAAAAGTTCAGGCTCAAGATAAAAAAATTGAAAAAAAAGAGCTTAAAAAAGAATTACAAAAAGTAGTGGAAGAACTTAACAAGGCTTTAAATCCTTTAAACACTTCTTTAAAGTTTAAATTTAATGATAAAATAGATTTTTTGACTGTACAAGTTGTAGATACTAAAACAAATGAAACTATAAGGGAATTTCCTCCAAAGGAGGCGTTAAGACTAATGGAAAAAATGAGAGAGATAGTAGGGATGCTATTTGATAAAAAAGGATAAAAATGGGCGATTTTGGAAGTTTAAGCTCACTGGGAATCGGTAGTGGGGTTTTAACAGCAGATGTAATTGATAAATTAAAAAATGCTGATAAAGAAATAATGGTAAAACCGATTGAAACTAAACTAAATTTAATTAAAAAAAAAGAAAAAGCTTTAAGTGAATTTCAGTCAATCGGTGCTATTGTAAAAGGCGATATTTTAGATTTGGCAAGCGGGGCTGTTTTTGCAAAAGTAAACACAAATATTAGCGGTAGCAGTGTAAGTGTAACGGCAAATGACGGGGTAAAACCTCAAAATTTTAATATAAATGTAAATCAGCTCGCCCAAAACGATGTTTATGAGTCAAAAGGTTTTGCAAACAGCGATACAATAATAAATACAAGCGGAGGTGATAAAACTTTAGCAATAGGGGTAGGTGATGTAACTTCTACTATTACTCTAAAATCAGGTGCTACTCTTGATGATTTAAAAAATGCAATAAATAATGCTGATATAGGAATCACTGCTTCTATCATTGATACAGGTATTGGGGATAATCCTTATAAACTTATTTTAAAAGCCGATGATACCGGGGCAGATAATATAATTAAATTTAATTATTCAGGGATTGATGATTTGGGGCTTAATGCCATTAATTATACATCAGCCGCTTTTGATTCAGATACTGAGAGTGTAAATAATTCAGGTGCCACTCAAAAATTTAAAGTTACGGTAAATGGAACTGAATATTCTATGGATGTAACAGACGGAGAAACTGTCAGTGATTTCATTAATGCTTTGAATAATGGGGATTTAAAAGACAGTGAGGGTAATTCTTTAGGTATAAAAACTTCTTTTGATAACGGACATATTAAATTTAATATAGAAGCTATTGGCGATATTTCAATAGATGATACAAATCTTCTTACAGATTTTAATAATAATACCGATTTTACAAATACAAACAGAATTCAAAAAGCCGACGATGCCGATTTTACTTATAACGGTGTTGAAATTCACAGAGGTTCCAATAAAATAGAAGATTTAATTCCCGGGGTTACAATAAATCTTAATTCTACAGGCAAGTCAACCGTTGAAATCAAATCAAATATTGATGAAATTACAAAATCAATTCAGAAATTTGTCGCTGATTATAATAAAATGATTTCAAATCTCCAAAATCTTACAGCTTATGACAAAGACAGCGGCAATGTCGGACTGTTTCAGGGAGAGAGTGAATTTACAACCCTAAGCAGTGATTTTTATTCCGATATTTTTGGAGTTGTGTTGAGCGATAAGGGGGAAAGGGCTGACAGAAATGGTAACAAATATACCACAGATATAACTTTTACGGCAACTGATATAGGGTTTGATTACAACAGAACAGGTATGATAAGTTTTAACACAGATAAATTCAAAGAGGCTTATAATAAAAATCCTGATTTGGTTGAGCGATTTACAACTACAGCTTTTACAAGATTAAAAACAGATTTTGAATCTAAAATAACAAATGATCACAGTTCTTTAAATCTATTAAATCAAGAACTAAAAGATGATGAAAAAAGATATAAAGATAGAATTAAAGCTATGAATAAATTTCTTGAAACAAAATATGAAATAATGGCGAAACAGTTTTCAGCATATGACAAAATGATTAATGAATTTAATGCAAAAAGTCAAAGTTTAACAATGATGATTCAGCAGGCATTAAATTCTAAAAATAAATAAAGGATAAATAATGACTTATAATAAAGCCCTTGACAGTTATAATCAAATGAATGTGCAGATTGACAAACCTGAAAAATTAATACTTATGCTTTATGAAGGGGCTCTTAGATTCGCTAATTTTGCAAAAAAAGCTATAAAAGAGGGAAATATAGAAAAAAAGGTTCATTATATAATTAAAGTTTCAAATATTTTTATAGAACTTATCAATTCCCTTGATTTTGAAAAAGGCGGTAATGTTGCATATTATTTAAACGGGTTATATGCATATCAGCTTGAACTTCTAGCAAAAGCCAATTTAGAAAATAATGAAAAATATTTAGATGATGTGATTAGAGTATTAAAAGGGCTTATTGAAGCCTGGAAAGAAGAAACAGGTATAAACTAATAATGAAAAATTGAAAATGAAAAATGAAATATTTAAATAAATTAAAAGCAGCTGTGATTAATGAAGATATTGAAAAACTTAAAGAATTAATTAAAGAAGAAATTTCTTTTTCTTCTATTGATGAGGCTAAAGAAATTAATTTTTATATAAAAATGGCTGTGAATATCTTAGAAAAAGAAAAGGAAAAACTCTCATCTGAAATGCAAAAAATTAAAAAACTTCAAAAATTTAATTTTGAAAATAAAAAAGATTTGTTTAATTTTAAAATTTAAAGTTTTTTAAACCTTCTATATCTTTTATAATAAATGTTTTGTGATCTTTTTCCAGAAGATTCTTTTTTATAAGCATATTAATAAAAGTAGAAAGAGTCTGTCTGGTGGTCCCCAAAAAGTTTGCAAATTCGTCTATTGAGCAGTTTAATTTTACTTCAATCCCTTTTGCTGTTTTTTTTCCTATTTTTTCCGCAGTGGTTGTTAGAAAATTGATAGCTCTTTGGGAACAGGTTGTAAAAGCCAGATCATGAATCAAATCTCTTTCGATTTTGATTTTATCGGTTATCTCTTTTAATATTAAATTATATAAATTAATATTGTCTATATAATTGATGCATTCTTTGATTGGTATGAAGTATAATTCACTTTCTTCTTTTGCTTTTATAATATTTTCTTCGCTGCAAAATGCAATATTGTTTTTATTAAGATAATATAATGTTATTTCTTTATCATTTTTGTATGTCACAATTTTTATTTTACCTTTTATAACAATTAAAATTCTGTCATTACAAGGGAAACATATTTCATTTTTTTTAAGATATCTTTTGGGAAATTTTTCAAAATAATTAAGTTTTATATATTTTTCTATTTCCGGATTGGGTAACAATATTCTGCAGTTTTGCATAATTTTACCTTTTTTGTCAGGGTCCTGACATTTTTTGTTTTTATTATGAATTATAATTCATTATGTACAAAAAATCAAATAAAGGAGAAAAAAATGAAAATCGGAAGAATTTTAGGGTTGTCGCTAATAGCTGCTTCTTTTGTATTTGCACATACTTTTAAATTGGCAGATACTATAAAAGGTGCAGGCCCTATGGTTAAAGAATTTAATGCTGAGTGTCATTATTATGAACAGTTTGTAAATTACATTACTCCAGATGAGCTAAAAAAATGGATGGATGAAGATAAAGATTTTACTATTGTTGATGTAAGAAGTGTTGATGAAATGAAAGGCGGGGAAATAGACTGGCCTGATTATGACGAATATCCAAGAGGTGATGTGGCAATTTATGCTGCAATGGGTGGATTGAAAAAAGATAAGGTTTATGTTTTTGTATGTGCGACTGGGCACAGGGCGGTACTTGCCGGCGGTGAACTTGTTAAATGGTTTCATTTCCCTAAAAAAAACATATATGTATTAAGAGGCGGAATAAACGGATGGCTAAACTGTGGATATCCTGTTGTTAACAAAGTTACAGAATTCGGTGGATTTAAAGGTTTGAAAAAAGTTGGAAAAGTAAAAGAACCTGTTATTTTAGACCAATTCTAATAATTCCCTTTTTAGGGAATTCTAAAAAAACTGCTCCCGCTTCCGCTGAAAAATCCAAAATCTTTATATCTGTTGAGCTCCGGATAAGCTGTTAGAGCTGGCATTAATAAATCATTAAGTTCAGTCGGCTTTTTGGTTTTTAATAACTCTTCTGTTGAAATTTTGTCAAAATTAGTATCGGCGGGGTTAAAAAACTGTTCCTTATAAGTTTTATAAACAAGAGGGGTTGAGCATTCAATCGGAGGGGTAAAAACTTCCAAATTCAAGGCTTTTTCATTAACAGGTTCCACTATATCACCTCTTCCGTAAACATTTGCAACATCTGTGTCTGCTAAGAAGAAAGGAACATCGCTTCCTATTTTTTTGCCGATGTCCATTAATTCTTTGGTTGAAAGGTTTAAATTTGCCTCTTTATTAACAAGAAGTAAAAATGCCGCCGCATCACTGCTGCCTCCACCGAGTCCCGCCATTTCAGGTATGTTTTTATGAATTCTGATCTCTTTGCCTATAAACCATTTTTTACTTTCCGGATAAGCCCTGGTAAGTTCTACATAGGCTTTAAATACGGTATTGTCTCTTAAAACACAGTTAATATCCCCTACAATGTTAAATTTTTCGGCTTCTTTTATTTCTATTTCGTCGTACAGGTTTTTTACCCTCATAAAGCGAGATTTCAAAAGGTGATAATATCCATCATGTCCTACTATTTTTAAAAATATATTTACTTTTGCAAATGCTTTAATTTTCATTGAATACCTTTGAAATTTCTTTTATATCGATATTCTGTTTTGCTGCTTTTATATTTTCCTCTTTAATGTTTTCAAGAAGTTCGCTTCTTAAAATAGTTAAATTTTTTGGGGCTTCTATTCCAATTTTAACTTGGTTTTTATCTATTGAGACTATAACAATTTCTATATTGTCTCCGATTTTTATCTTTTCATTTATTTTTCTTGATATTACTAACATAATTCAATCCTGTTTAAAATATATTTAATTTCGTCATCAATAATTTCAATAATAGCAAAAAATTTATCATATCTTACAAAATATCTGCCTGTTTTTGTGATTTTAAAATCATTAATGTTTAATTTTTTACCGAGCATTAGATTATTTATGTTATTTGAATAAAAATTTTCTTTTAAATCCAGATATTCAAGCGGATTTAATTTTTTTTCACATTCATAAAAAAATTTTCCTTCATTTACTCTTTCAAGATATGTCAAAGATCCGGCAGTTCCTAATTTTTTAGCAATATCAAATCCAAGGGTTCTTATATAAGTCCCTTCACTTACACTTGCTTTAAATGTAACAAAAGGATGAGAATAATTGATAAGTTCTATATCAAAAATTTCTATTTCAATTTTTTTATCCAAAAACTCATTTTCTTTTTTTTTATTTTCCATTAGTTGATATGCCCTGACGCCGTTTATTTTTTTAGCGGAATATTTGGGCGGCAGTTGGTATTGTTTCCCTTTAAAAGATTCTAAAACTTCTTTTATTTTTTGGATTTCCAATTTTTGAATAGTTTCAATTTTTTCAATTTTTTCTATATCAAGGGTAGGGGAGTAAGCTCCGAGCATCAAAGTTGCAATATAAGTTTTGGGAGTTTTTTTTAAAAATCTGAATAGTTTGGTGTATTGACCGGTTGCAATTATCAGTACACCGCAGGCAAACGGGTCAAGTGTGCCTGAAAATCCCATTTTTTTGATACCATATTTTCTTTTTAACTGATTTAAAAATTTATTTGAACTGATAAACATTGGTTTTTTAGCTACAAAAAGCATATTATTACAATTATTTTCCATTTTCAATTTTCCATTATCCATTGGATTATGCTTTTTCTACAAAATCACTTAATATTTCCCTGACGCTTCCTCCAAAATCAATTTTAAGTTTGGTTTTATTGCCAGCTTTATTTATTCCAATAATTCTGCCTGTCCCAAATATCTTATGTTTAACAAGAGTCCCGTTTTTCATAGATGAACTTTCTTTTAAATTGACCCTCTCACCTCTGATAAGTCCTGCTTCTGTAAGGAATCTGCTTTTTTGAACGTGTGAGCGTGTCCCCCTTACGTATCTGCTTTGGGTAAATGAAAGAGTGAGTTTTTTTCTGGCTCTTGTAAATGCCACATATGCGAGGCGTCTTTCTTCTTCTATATCCGCATCATTTAAAGGAAAAAATCCCTCTTCCATTCCGATTACAAAAATATAATCAAATTCAAGTCCTTTGCTTGCGTGAATTGTCATAACATTAATCATTTCATCTGTAATTTTATCCTGGTCGCTTTCAAGGGAGAGTTCATTTAAAAATTCCCTGACGTTTAAATCTTTTTTTTCTCTCATAGTTCCATAAAATTCTTCAACGTTTCTTTTTTTATCTTCATCTTTATATGAATTGCTAAAATCTATAACTTCTTCTAAAATTTCAGGAATTTCATCAATATTCTGTTTTGAAAGAAGTTCTATAAAAGATGCGAATTCTTTTAGGGTTTTAGCCGCTTTTTTGCTCAAAAAATCTAAATTGTCTTCTTTAATAAATTCAATATAGCTTTTGTCGCCTTTAGCAGTTTCTAGTTTTAAAATGGTGGCTTTTCCTATACCTCTTTTTGGTTTGTTTACTATTCTTTTGAAAGAATATTCGTCATTCGGATTTACTATGAGTCTCAGATAACTTATCAAATCTTTTATTTCTTCCCTTTCGTAAAATTTCATGCCTCCTACGAGTTTATAAGTTATTCCGTAACTTCTTAGGGCGTCTTCAATTGAGCGTGAGAGTGCGTTAATTCTATAAAGTACCGCTATTTCTTTAGGCGATACACCGTTTTCTATTAATTTTTTAATTCTTTTGGTAATTTCTTCGCCTTCGGCTATTTCATTATAGCTTGAAATAATTTCAACAGCTTCACCATCACCCCGGGCTGAAACCAGTTTTTTCCCGTATCTTTGCTTATTATAGCTGATAAGATTGTTTGCAGCTTCTAGAATTTGATTTGTTGAGCGGTAATTAATCTGAAGTTTTATAACTTTGGCATTAAATTCTTTTTCAAAATTTAAAATATTTTTATGATTTGCCCCCCTGAATCCGTAAATTGACTGGTCATCATCACCCACTACGCAGATATTATTATGGTTTTTACATAATTTTTTTAATAAAAGAAGCTGAATTTCATTGGTGTCCTGATATTCATCTACCATTATATATTGGTATTTATCTGATGTTTCAGAACATAAATCTTCATTATTATGCAGTATTTCATAAGGTAAAAGCAGTAAATCGTCAAAATCAACCAAATTGTTATCGAGCAGATACTGTTGGTATTTATCATATATGTGGGCAAGTTTTTTATAAGTGGTGTCATTTGCAAGGGTGTAAACTTCATCTGGATTTAGGAAAGAATTTTTATATCTGCTGATTTCCTTGCTTATAAAATTTGCGGGAAGGTCGGTTGAAATTGATTTTATTATTTTTTTCTGGTCGTCAGTGTCAATTATTACAAAATTATTATTTCTATTTAATAAATGAATATATAATCTTAAAAACATAAGTCCAAATTTATGAAAAGTAACAAGCAAAGGGGGATGAATAACGTCTCCCACCATTCTCAGTGCTCTTTCTCTCATTTCGGCGGCAGCTTTGTTTGTAAAGGTAAGGGTTAATGTATTTGCAGGGTCAATCCCAAGAGATAGGAGATAAGCAAGTCTGCTGGTTAAAGTTTTGGTTTTTCCGCTTCCGGCTCCCGCAAGTATTAACAATGCTCCGTCAATATGGGTTGCTGCTTCTTTTTGGGCGTCATTGAGTTCATCTAAAAAATGCAAATTTAACCTTTTTTTATTTATTATAACAAATTTTGAATAATTTAAAAAAATTATTACAATAATAAGTATAAATTATTTTTGTTATATGATATAATTTTTTATTATATTTAAAGGAGAAAAATGAGTATAAAATATCTTGATAAAATATATACTTTTTTAATTATTTATAAAGAATCGTCTTTTTCAAAAGCAAGTAAGGTTTTAGGAATTTCCCAGCCGGCTGTTACACAGCAGATTAGAATTTTGGAAGATTATCTGGGGGTGAGTCTTTTTGAGAGAAAAAAATCAGGGGTTATTCTGACAAAAGAAGGTCAGGAGTTTTTAAAATATGCAAAAGAATTTGAAAAGTTTTTAACTAATTTTGAAAAAAAAATAAAAGAATTTAAAAATGTGGATACCCCTTTTTTGATCGGGGCTTCTCCTACAGTCGGAAATTACAATCTGCCGGAATGTATCAAATATTTTCAATCTTTAATAAATAAAGATATTAATTTAATTATTAAAAGCAATTATGAATTACTGGAAGATGTAGAAAAAAAAGTCCTTGATATGGCTTTTGTAACTAAAAAAAAGAAAAATTCACTACATTATGAAGAATGGATTGAGGATGAACTGGTTGTATTTTCAAACAGACCGTTACCTGAAAAAATAAATCTGGAAGAACTTAAAAATTATAAAATGATATGTCGGGAACCCAATTCTTCTACAAGGGAATTTATTAAAAAAATATTTGAAGCCCAGGAGTTTGAATGTGACACATTAAATATTATCAGTGTTGTCCATAATTCAACAGCCCTTAAATATACCGTTTTAAATTCACATGACCAGGTAGTGTCTATAATTTCCAAATCTGTAATAAAAGAAGAACTTAGAAACAAAAAACTTTTTGCAGCTAAAATCAGAGGTATGAATTTAAAAAGAAAAACGTATATTGCATATAAAGAAAAATCAAAAGAAATAGATGCAATACTTAATTTTATTCGTCAATAAACTTTTTATTTCGAGGATTCATTGCAAATGGATTTGCCGGTTTTTTGGGTTTAGGAAGAGTGGCTGATAGGTTTATAAAAAGAGGTGTTTCTTCCTCTGAAATTTGAATAATATTTTCAATGGGTACACTTACCGCACTTCCAAAATTTTCCTCTCCAAAACCTGCTTCAAAAATTAAGATATTGTCTTTTATATAAGCACTTTCAAGTGTATAATTTGCTAAAGCAAAAATTATTACATCTTTAAATGCGCTTGATATATGTTTTGGCAAAACAGGATTAAATTCTATACCGTCAAGATTACACAAGATGCTAAACGGTTCGTTAATTTCAAGCAAAAGAGATAAAAGTTCTTTTGCGTGTTTTGTTTTTAATCCCCTAAATTCTGAATTTTCAATTATCATCTGTTAGCCTTTGAAAATCATTTAGCATTTCTTTTACAAAATCCATACCCATTTGCCAGAAATTTTCGTCTTCAATGTTTAAATTGAATATTTCAAGCTGTTTTTTAGGAGGAGTGCTTCCACCCTGAGAGAGAAATTTAATATATTTTTCTTCAAAATTTTCAAATCCTTCTTTGTATAATTTAAACAGTGTCAAAACTAACAGCTGTGCATAGGAATATGCATAGCAATAAAACGGAGAATGGATAAAATGAGGAATATAACTCCACCAGATTTCATAATTTTTTGTAAGTATCACACTGCTACCGAACATTTTCTGATTTTCTTCCATCCAGATTTGATTATATTTCTCAGGAGTTAATTCTTCTTCAGAGTGTACTTTTCTTTCAAAATTTGTAAATACAACCTGTCTAAACAGTGTTGCAAAAATATCTTCTAATTTACTTGCATAAACTCCTATTAATTCATCTTTAGGAAGTGAATTTTTTATTTTTTCAAACAGGAGCATTTCTGCAAAAATACTTGCAGTTTCAGCTGTCGTAAGGGGAGTGTCCTGATTTAAATATCCTACTTCTCTTGCCAGATATTGATGAATGGCATGTCCAAGTTCGTGGGCAAGTGTAAAAACATCTCTCCTTTGGTTTGTGAAATTAAGCAAGACATAAGGATGTGCTTTTGGTGTGGCTGAGTGTGAAAACGCTCCGCCTCTTTTGCCTTCTTTCGGATATACATCAATCCATTTTTCATCAAACGCTTTTTTTGCTATTTCATAAAAAGTAGGTGAAAAATCTTTAAACGAACTTAATACCAGTTCTTTTGCCTCTTCAAAGGTTATCTCTTTTTCTTCTATATTAAGTGGGGCATATCTGTCATAATCATACAATTTTTCAAGCCCTAATAGTTCTTTTTTAATATTGTAATATTTTTCTACTATCCATGTATTTTCGTTTACTGTATTAATTAGGGCATCAACACTTTTTTTTGAAACATGGTTACTTAAATGTCTCGGGGCTTCAACATTTTCATATCCTCTAATATCCACATATTCTATTTTCCAGTCTTTTTTAATCTGATTATAAATATAGGTTAAAATATGCTGATGAGGTTTTAATCCCAGGGTCAGGCTGATTTGTGCTTTTTTTCTTTCATTCCTATCGGATGAATATAATTTGCTTAAAATCTCCTCTTCGCTTAAATAAACTCCATCAAAAAAGAATTTAAGTTGGCTTAAGTGTTCGTCAAAAAGTCTGGAAAACGCAGAAGAACTTGTCAGATCTTTTTTCATTAATATTTTCTCTTCTTTTTCACTGAGTTTATAATAACTCTCTTCCTGGAGGTGAATTAGATAATATTTATAAACCCCAGCATTGTCAATAAATTTTTGCTGTTTATCTATTGGCAGGTGAATAAATTCAAGTTCGAAAAATACTAAATGCTCTTCCGCTTCTGTTGCAATTTGCTGAAATTTTGCTAAAAAACTACCTTTACTTGTATCAGTTGCAAAAATTAAATATATATAAGTTAAACTTCTTCCTATATTTTCTAAAATATCTTCATATTCTTTTACCGCTTCAATAAATTCCCCGGCTGATAATGTGTATAGTCTGTTTTTATATTTTTTTTCAAATTCCACTGCTTTAAATTTTGCATTTTTTAAAAATTCTTCAGCTTCATTGATTGAACTAAAAAGTGCGCTTAAGTCCCAGTTCATTTATTTCCTTTTTTATCTAATTATATCAAATTCGCTTATCTCTTGAAATCCGATTATTGCATTAATCATTGCCATTTTTTTAAAATAGGGCAGATCATAAACATGAATATTTTCTTCTTTTAAAAATCTCTTATCAAGCAATTCCTGGCGTTTAGTACCTTTTAGTAGTGGATATTTTGGAGTTATCCATTCTTTGCCAGTAAAAAATGCAAGATTTGAAATAGTGGTATCTGTAATTAAATTGTTTTTTACTAAAATAAATTCATCAAAATTAATGGAGAATGTAGAATGGAGAATGGAAAATTTTTTCCTGTTTTTATATTTAAATGAATAATCAAAACCAATTTTTACAATTTTAAATTTCTTAAATTTTCTTTCTTTGAGGGGAAAAACTTCAATATTTCTGATACCGTCATAAGAATATGTAATTCGAACCCTTGCATTATCAGTATTATCAAAATTTAACTTTTCAGTTTTAACTTTTAACTTTTCATTCTTAAAAAAATGTTTAAGTGTTTTTTTCATTCTTTTTAAATGATATTCTAAGTTTTGAATTTTTCCGTTTTTTACTAAAACTGTTTCTATAAATTCCATTTTTGCTCCATTGATTAAAATTTATACAATTTTTTTTGAATATTAAATTTAATTTGCAGTATAATACAAAAAAACAAGTAAGGAGAGCAAATGAAAATAGCTGAATTTTTAAAAGAGTGTAGAGAAAGTGAAATAGAATTTATTGATTTCAGATTTACAGATATTAAAGGTACATGGCATCACGTAACTTATGATATTGATTCAATAGACGAAGATACATTTAAAAACGGGTTACCGTTTGACGGTAGTTCAATTCCGGCATGGCAGCCTATTAACGAATCAGATATGATATTAATGCCTGACCTGGAGGTAGGAACTCATTTTATTGACCCATTTACAGCAGACCCAACAATGGTAGTATTTTGCGATGTTTTAAATACAGATTATACTCCATATGAAAAATGTCCTAGAAGTATTGCAAAGCAGGCTCAAAAACATCTTGAAGAAAGCGGTATTGCGGATACTGCATTTTTTGGAGCTGAAAATGAATTTTTTGTATTTGAGAATGTAAAAATAAGAGACCAAATCAATTCTCAATGCTATTGGGTAGATACACCTGAGGGTGAATGGAATGCTGATAATATTGAAGATTATGAATACAATACAGGACATAGACCTGGAACAAAAGGTGGATATTTTCCAGTACCTCCGGTTGATTCTATGATGGATTTAAGAGCTGAAATGGTTAAAGTTTTAAAAGAAGTGGGACTTGAAACATTTGTGGTTCACCATGAAGTTGCACAAGGTCAAGGTGAAATTGGTGTTAAATTTGGAACTCTTGTGGAAGCGGCTGATAATGTTCAAAAATTAAAATATGTTGTAAAAATGGTAGCCCATTTAAACGGAAAAACTGCAACATTTATGCCAAAACCGCTTTACGGAGATAATGGAAACGGAATGCATACTCACCAGTCTTTATGGAAAGACGGTAAAAATTTATTCTATAAAAAGGGAGAATACGGCAATTTAAGCGATATTGCAAGATGGTATATAGGAGGAATTTTCCATCATGCACATGCAGTAGCAGCACTTACAAACGCATCAACAAACTCATATAAAAGATTAATCCCAGGATTTGAAGCACCGTCAATTTTAACTTTTTCTTCAAGAAACAGAAGTGCAAGCTGTAGAATTCCTTTTGGATCTGGTGAAAAATCAACAAGAATTGAAATGAGATTTCCTGACAGTTCTGCAAATCCTTATTTGGCATTTGCAGCAATGCTTATGGCGGGGCTTGACGGAATTAAAAATAAATATGAACCTGTTGGACCAATGGATATAGACTTATTTGAATTAACACTTGATGAAATCAGAGAAAAAGGAATCAAACAATTGCCTCATACTTTAAGAGAAGCACTTGAAGCATTAATTGCGGACCATGAATTCTTAAAACCGGTATTTACTGAAGATTTCATTCAAACTTATCAGCATTATAAATTTGAAACTCAAGTTTGGCCTGATGAAGCAAGACCTACTGCATACGAGTTTAAATCAACTTATTCTTGCTAATTTCTCCTCTTTTTTCTTTTTTTTATAAAAATTTTGTTATAATGAGATAAAAAAGGTATTATTTATTGAAAATATTAATTTTAGATGATGATGTTGTTTATGGAAAATTAGTTAAAAATTATTTGCAAAAATTTCTTTTATTTGCAGATATTGAACTTGTTACTTCATTTAAAGAAGCTAAAAAATATAATGAATATGATTTGTTTATTATTGATTATATGATTCCAGATTGTAAACATATAGAACATATTGAATATTTTTTAAATTTAAACAAAAAAGTTATTTTAATCACCGCATATGAAAAAGAATTAATTGCGGATGATATTTTAAATAAAGTATTAGATTATGTTTTTAAAGATAATGCTTCTTTGGTTTATTTAAGAAAATTGATAAACAGAATTTATAAAAATCAGTTTTTTAATGTAATGGTTGTTGATGATTCAGCTGTTGGCAGAAAATCTATTATTAACAATTTGGGTTTATTGGGATTTAAAAATATAATTGAAGCAAGAAATGGAATTGAAGCCTTATCTTTATTAAAAAAAGAAAATTTTAATATTATTATTACGGATTTGCATATGCCAAAAATGAATGGCTTTGAATTGGTAAAAGAAATCAGAAAAGAAATTCCAATAGAAGAAATACCAATACTTGTTTTATCTTCTGACAGTAATAATATGACGTTAATAAAAACACTAAAAATCGGTGCGAATGATTTTATTTTAAAATCTTTTAAAAAAGAGGAATTTTTTATTCGTTTAAATAATCTTTTAGATATATACGACACATTTAATTTATATAAAACAAAAATGTATATCGACCCGTTAACCGGGGCATATAACAGACTTTATCTAGAAATAATAAAATCTGAAATTACCAAGTGGTCTAAATATACTGTTATAATGCTGGATATCGACCATTTTAAAAAAGTCAATGATACATACGGCCATTTAAAAGGTGATGCGGTATTAAAACATTTTGTTGGGCTGGTTAAATCCAATATAAGAAAAAATGATTATCTGATAAGATACGGAGGGGAGGAATTTTTAATTATTTTACCTGAAGCTGATAAAAAAGTTGCCATAAAAATTTTACAAAAAATAAAAGTAAAATCGCTAACATCTGATTTTAATATAAAGTATACTTTTTCTGCCGGTGTAGCTGATGAAAAAATGGATTTGATTGAAAAAATTAAATTAGCAGATGAGAGATTATACAAGGCAAAAGAAAGTGGAAGAGATAAATTTGTATTGGATTAAACAGGAATATAAACTTTGTTTACGAGTTCTTCGTATTCTTTTTTAATATTACTGTCAATTGTAATTCCTCCCCCGCTTTTGTAAATGAATGTTTTTAATTCTTTATTTTCCATTTTACATTTTTTATTTTCAATATATCTTATAATAACGGCACTGTCCAAAAATGTTTTTTCATCCGTAATTCCAAAAATTCCGGTATAAAATCCTCTTTTATATCCTTCTACCCTTTTTATGATTTCAACCGTTTTTTTCTTAGGTGTTCCTGAAATAGATCCGGCCGGTAACATTTTTAAAATCATTTCAAGCCAGTTTTTCTGCCAGTTTTCAAGTGTTGCTTCTATTTCGCTGCTGACCTGCAGCAGTTCTTTATCTCCGGCTTTTATTTTATCTATAAAACGGAATTTATTGACTTTTACATTTTTGCCAATTATTCCCAGGTCATTTCTCAGTAAATCCACAACCATCGTATGTTCGGCCATTTCTTTTTGGTTATTTAAA
The DNA here is from genome assembly GCF_002335445.1 of Lebetimonas natsushimae. Lineage (NCBI taxonomy): Bacteria > Pseudomonadati > Campylobacterota > Epsilonproteobacteria > Nautiliales > Nautiliaceae > Lebetimonas > Lebetimonas natsushimae. The sequence goes on from NZ_BDME01000001.1 coordinate 475,190, forward strand.
ATCAGTTCTTTTGCCTGTGGAATATGGGCATCTATTGTCCCTTTCATAGGATATGTATAAATTTTATTTCCTTCAATTCTTACGAACCTTTCAGGAGAAAAACAGACAAATTTATCTTTAAAATATAATTTAAAAGGTGCCTTTGCAAAATAAAATATTTCAAGCAGATTCCAGCTTGTCTGAATTTCTGTAGGAAATGTGAGATTAAGTAAATATGTATTTCCCTTTTTTATCTCTTCAATTACTTCGCTAAAAGCTTTTTGATATCTTTCAAAACTTATTGGATTTTTTTTAAAAAGAAGAGTTTTTTTTTGAGGTTTTTTAGGTAAAAGCTTAAATGCAGGAAAAGAAAAATAGATGTTTTTTAAATTTTTAACATCGTCAATAAAAATATTTCCGTCAAAATCTATTAAAAAAAATTTCATTTTTAATTTAATAAAAATTTAAGTATTCCCATTCTGACAGCGACTCCGTTTTTAACCTGTTCTAATACCAGACATCTTTCATCTGCCAAGACTTCATCGTCTATGTCTATGTTTCTGTGAACCGGTCCCGGATGCATTACAAAAATTTTTTTATCTTTGATTAAATCTTTTGTAATTTTAAAATTCTGGGCATAGTCTTCAAGAGAAGCAAAAGTGGCATTCTGGTGTCTTTCCGTTTGAGTTCTAAGGGAAATTACGGCATCGCTGATTTCAATTGCTTCTTTTATATTGTAAGTTGTTTTTAAATTTGTTTTTGGCAAAAACTGTGGAGGTCCCACCAAAATCACGTTTGCGCCAAAACGGGTAAATAATTCAATATCAGAATTTGCAACACGACTGTTTCTTATATCTCCTACAATTGAGATCGTTTTTCCTTCCAGTGAACCCCATTTTTGCATTAGTGTAAAAAGATCAAGAAGTCCCTGGGTTGGATGTTGATGAGCTCCGTCACCAGCATTTATAATTGAACATTTTACATAATTTGAGAGTATTTTTGGAACACCTGAGCGGTTATGTCTTACAACAATTGCATCAGGCCCCATTGCATCTAGGTTTGCTGCTGTATCATAAAGTGTTTCACCTTTGGATGTAGAGCTTCTGGCAATATCTAGATTCACTACGTCAGCCCCGAGTCTTTTGGCCGCTATTTCAAATGAACTTCTTGTTCTTGTAGAATTTTCAAAGAAAATATTAATAATTAATTTTCCTTTTAAATCATCTCTTTTCTTTTCGTCAAAAAAGTTTTTTGCATATGTGAATATTTGTAATATTTCATCTTTGTTTAATTCTTTTGTGTGGGTTAAATGTTTTGACATTTAATTCCTTTTTTGTATAATTTTACTATATCTTAAAAAAAAGGAGAAATTATGGATTACGGAGTAGTTTTATCAAGCAGTTTTCTTACAACTATTATATTTATTGTATTAGTTTATTATTTTATGTTTAAAGCAACACCGGAAAATTAATTTTTAAGTTTTAAATAAACTCTCAGAGGAGGTGGATACCCCTCTATTGTTCTAGTTTGCTCTGCATTTAAAAAGTGGTTTAAACTTTCCCCTTCGATCCAGTTGGTTTTTCGCTGTTCTTCAATAGTTGTATATTTTTTACCTAAAAATTTTACATCTTTGAATTTGGCTTTTTCTATCCAGTTGTATAAAGTTTTTAAAGTAGGGATAAAATACACATTTTTCATTTTTGCATATCTAATAGGACTTAGGGCAATTTCTTCATCCCCCTCAATAATCAGTGTGTCTAAAATAACTTCACCGTTTTCCTTAAGAGCGATTTTAAGCTCTTTTAGCATGGTTATGGGATCAGGTCTGTGATATAAAACTCCCATGCAGAAAATTACGTCAAATTTTTTATCATATATTGGAATATGTTCAACTCCAAGAAGTTTGTAGGAAATATTACTTTTTATAAATTTGTTTATAAATTTAAACTGCAGATTAAACAATGCGCTTGGGTCAAATATTTCTATACTTTTAGGATTAAATTCCAACATTCTAAAAGCATAGTATCCGTTGTTTCCCCCAACATCCAATATTTCTTTATTTTCCAAATTTAAAAAAGGTTTTATAATATTCCATTTAATATAACTTCTCCATTCAGTATCTATAAAAATATCGTTTATTTTAAAAGGTCCTTTTCTCCATGGTTTTAGCATTTTGGCAATTTCTAAAATTTCTTTATCATATTTTTTATCCCCTCTTATTTCTATAACATCACCAAAATTAATTTTCCATTTTTCATTTTCAATTTTACATTGATTTATTTTTTCATAAATTGGTTTTATATTTTTCCAATTAAACCATTTTTGCCTTTCATTTAAGATAGCTTCAATTTTTAATTTTTCACTTTTCACTTTTCATTTCCTTAGTTGCAGTCTAAACATATTTTTCTTTTTTTCTTTTTGAAATTATATATATTGTTATCACATTTTTTATAATAAACACCGTATAAATCATAATTTTCGTGACATTCGGGATAATAATTCAGAGAAACTCCCTCTTTATTAACGCAACTGATAAAAAAAAGTGCTATTATAATAGTAAGAATAAATTTCATAAATAACCTTTTTTATTTAATTATAACAAAAGGACGGACATGGAAGTGCTTAAAATATTTAAAAAAATAACAAAAATACCTCATTGCAGTGGAAATACCGGGAAACTTAAAGATTTTATTATTGAATATGCAAAAAATGAGGGTTTTAATGTAGAAACTGACAAAGCGGGAAATGTTTTGGCTTATTTGGAAAAACCAGTTATTTGCTTACAGTCTCATATAGACATGGTTTGTGTTGGAAATGCACCTGAAATTGAAATTGAGAGTGACGGTGAGTGGTTGTGGGCTAAGAATTCCTCACTTGGGGCTGATAACGGAATCGGTGTTGCGATAATGCTAAATCTAATGAAAAAATACAAAAATGTTGAATATCTTTTTACCAATGATGAGGAAATAGGTCTTATCGGGGCTTTTAATTTAGAGCTGAAAATTAATTCCCCTTATCTTCTTAATCTTGACAGTGAGGATGAAAATATCTATATCGGATGTGCAGGTGGAGTTGATGCAATAATTAATTATCCACTTAAAAAAATAAAAAAAAGAGGATATTTGGCTGATGTTAAAATAGATAACCTGCCGGGTGGTCACAGCGGTGTTGATATTCATAAAAATATACCAAATGCAATTAGCGAATTAGCTTTTGATGTTGAAGAAGTTGTAGAATTTAGAGGAGGCGAGAGAAGGAATTCAATTCCAAGAAGTGCAAAGGCCAAAGAGTTTTTTGAAAGTGGATTTGGAGAAGAAGTTGATGTTTTTGATGATGGATATATTAGATTTTTAAGAAATTTGCCTCATGGGGTATTGGAGTATGATTTTAAATTTAATGTGGTAAGTAAATCTATAAATTTGGCAATTGTGGAAAATGAAAAAATTATTCTTTCACTCAGGGCGAATTCTAATGAATTGTTAGAAGAAGTCAAAGAATATTTAAAGGCAAAAGCTAAAATAGAGGTTGAGTTTGAAGGAGAATATCCTGCGTGGAGGCCGGAGATAACTAATTTGGCAAAAATTTTGCAAGAAATAACGCATTATGATTTTAAAGTTATTCATGCGGGACTTGAATGTGCAGTGCTTAAAAACAAATTCCCTAAAGTTTCTATGGCATCAATCGGTCCTGTTATTGAAAATCCTCATTCTATATATGAAAAGGTAAATGTAAAATCTATTGAAAAAACACTAAATTCAGTAGAGACGCTGTTACAGAAAGTTACAAAGCGTTAATTAAAAATTAATAAAAAACGACCTTTTTTATCCGAAGTAGTATGATAATAATATAAAAGTTAAAAAAAAAAAGGTAAAAAAATGAATATTAACAAAGTTATTTCCGGGTTTTTTTTTATTCTTGCCATGACACTCAATTTTGGATTTTTTTATGGAGACCCGACCGCGATAGACCAACACAGTGCGTGGGAGCTGTTTTTTGCAATTATTGTTAATTTGATTGCAACTACTATGAAGCTTGGAGATAAAACCCAACTTGGTGCGGTTTTGCTTGCAACAAGTCTGGTGGCAGATTTGCAGCTTATACTTTCATCTGTGGTCTGGGCTGTTGCGCTGTACGGTTTGAAAGATTTCAATGTTACTACCTCTGTGACAATTGTGTCACTTTCAGGTGGAGCACTTCTTGCAAATATTGTTTCTGTTATTTTGTTTATGGCAGATACTATTAAATCTAAAAGATAACAATGGATAATCAGGTAGTCTGGATTGTTCTTAAAAAATTAAGAACCCCTTTTTTAGTTTTGCTTATTACCTTTTCTATTTCTATAATCGGTCTTATGTTAATTCCTGCTATTGATGATAAGGGGCATATTTATCATCTAAATTTTTTTGATGCATTTTATTTTGTAAGTTATATGGCAACTACTATCGGATTTGGTGAAGGGCCTTATGCTTTTACATATCCCCAAAAACTTTGGGTTACTTTTTCAATTTATTTGACTGTAATAGGCTGGTTTTATGCAATAGGAACGATTGTTGCGTTAATTCAGGATGAGGCGCTTAAAAAAGCCATTAATCTAAGAAAATTTATAAAACAGGTAAAAACTCTTAGAGAAGATTTTTTTATAATTATCGGTTATAACAGGGTTACAAAAGATATAATTAATAATTCTGATTTCAGGTTTGTGGTAATTGATAAAAAAGAAGAAAAAATAGATGAACTTAACTTGGAAGATTTTAATCCTGTCGTCCCGGCAATTACAGGTGATGGAACCAACGAAATTATTTTAAAATATGCGGGAATTGAGTCAAAATACTGCAGAGGAGTAATTTCCTTATTTGAAGACGATGCAAAAAATATGCAAATAGCTACTGTTTGTAAACTTTTGAATCCCAAAATTGATTTAATTGTAAAAGCGACTTCTAAGAATCAGGAGGATTATTATAAATCTTTGGGCATAAAATATATTATCAATCCATTTAAAATTATTTCTGATAGAATTTATTTAAATATTACAAAACCTTTCATTTGGCTTTTGGAATTGTGGGCTTTTGGACATAAATTAATTCTTGAGCAAAAAGATCTTTTGCCAAAAGGTAAATATTTAATATGCGGATACGGCAGAATGGGGCATGCATTGGAAGAGGGGCTTAAAATGGCCGGAATTAATTATAACATTTTAAAAATTGAAACCGAGGATTATGTGAGGAAAAAAGGAAGTGTTATTTTTGGAGATGATGAAGACAGAAGAGTGCTTGAGAGTTATGATGTTAAAAATTCAAATGCAATATTCGCTGCCACAAACAACGACTTGTTAAATTTGACTATTATCAATAAAGCTAAAAAATTAAATCCAAAAATTTATACGATTGCCAGGGAAAATTCACTTGATGATATTACTATTTTTCAGGCTGCTGAAATTGACAGAATTTATGTTTTGGAAAAAATTACCGCTGAATATGCGATTACAAGTATTTCAAGACCGTTAGTTGATGCATTTATAAGGAAAGTCAGGGAAATGGACAACAGCTGGGGTGAGGTAATGGTTAATATGCTGAAAAATATTGCTGGAGAAAGACCTATTTATTATGAAATAACTATAAATGCAGAAAACGCATATGCCCTTATGCTAAAACTGAAAAAGAGAAAAATAACTTTAGGAGATATAAGAAAATCCAGGGCAAACAGAAATGAACTTTTGCATATTGTATATTTGCTGTTAAAAAGGGGAGATAAAATAATTCTTATGCCGGGTTCTGATATGGAAATAAAAGAAAATGATAAATTATTAATAGCTTCAAATAAAGAAAATATAGAAGATTTTGAATATATTGTGAATAATATTTATGAACTTGATTATGTATTGGGAGAGTGATTAAATTAAAAAAGGAGAAAAAATGGCAACAAAATTATTTGAAGGATTAAAGGAATTTAAAAAAGGTGATTTTGAAAAACACAAAGAGCTTTTTTCAGAACTCAAAAAAGGTCAAAATCCCCATACTTTTTTTATCGGTTGCAGTGACAGCAGGGTTGTTCCAAATGTTATTACCAAGGCTCTTCCGGGAGAACTTTTTGTAGTCAGAAATATTGCAAATGTGGTCCCACCTTATAAGGCAAGCTCAGAGTCGAGTTATAAATGCACAGCAAGTGCTCTTGAATATGCGGTTGAATATTTGGAAGTCAGAAACATAGTGGTTTGCGGGCATAGTAACTGTGGGGGATTAAAGGCTCTGTTTTATGATGAAAAAAAATTAAACAAACTCCCAATTGTAAAAAGGTGGCTTAGCCTTCTTGACGATGTCAAAAAGAGTGTAGAACACATTGAAGACGGGGCATTTAGGGAATGGGAAATAGAACATCTGAATATATTAAAACAGATAGATAATCTTACAACTTATCCCTTTGTGGAAAAACGATTTAAAGAAGGAAAATTAAATATTTTCGGATGGTATTATATAATTGAAACAGGGGAGGTTTATAACTATAATTTTGATACTCAGGAATTTGAACTTATAAATTAGGGATTTTTTTTAAAATAGTTATAAATTCCCGCTGCTATACCTTTAGCAAGTAATTTTTGATAAGCCGGGTTGAATAATCTTTTAGCTTCCACAGGATTGGTCAAATAACCGGTTTCTATAAGAATTGCCGGCATTTGAGTACCCACCAGTACCCAAAACGGAGCAGGTCTTACTCCGCCGTCAATTACTTGTTTATATTTTTTTTTGAGAGAATAAAGCATTCCGGCTTGTATGTCAATTGCAAGTTTTTGTGAATCAATAATTCTGTCTCTATTTAAAAATCCTAAAATAACTCTTTGATCCACATAATTAAGTCCTTTTACTTCTTTGTTTTCTATTTTTGCAACTCTTATTGCCCTGTCATTTCTTGTAGGAGAAAGAAAATAAGTTTCAATTCCTCTTACTTTTGTATAATGATGAGGAGCAATATTGCAATGAATGGAAATAAACAGATCTGCTTTTTTCTGGTTTGCAAAATGCGTTCTTTCTCTTAACGGTATAAAATAATCACCGTGTCTTGTCAGATAAACCTTGTAACCCATTTCTTTTAGCTCGCTGTAAAGGTATTTTGCTATTTTTAAAACGGCAATTTTTTCCATTCTATGTCCGATACCGATACCTCCGCTGTCTTTTCCCCCGTGCCCCGGGTCAATTACTATTACTCTTTGTTTATATGTTTTTGGAATTATTAAAGTCTGTTTTTGGGTGATTTTTTTATTTAAATAAATGATAAGTTTTTTATTTTCTATTTTATAATTTATTTTTGGGGAATAAATTGCCACTCTTACAATTTTTTTGTTGAATTGGGCAACTTTTATTTGAATGTTATTAATTTTTTTTGAATACATCTTTGGAATTATTGTATAAGGGATATCAAAAACATGTATTTTTTTTCTTAATATAAAATGCTTTAGATTATTGGAGGGTAAAGTAATTATAAAAGGATTTGAAGAAATTATTTTTATATATTTTTTCTGAGGTTTATTATTGGGTGTAACATGTTCTTTTTCTGTTTTTGTTAGAACTTTTGATTTCTGGGTTAGTCTTTTTAATTTATTTTCATATTCTTTTACATTGAAATTTAAATATTTTCCGCATTTTATTAAATTTTTAAGGGCGCTAATTTCTTTATTTTTGTTATTGTCTAAGATTGCTGAAATATAAATTCTCTGATATTCATAATAATCCTTATATGCACTGTTTATGGAAGTTGTGTCACATGCGAAAAGAACAGAAAAAAGAAAAACCAGTAAAAATCTCATTCGCCAATCAATTCTTTTATTAAATCTTTTACATGCATTAGTTTATCTGCTTTGTATGCGTAAGCCCCGCTGAAGTAAAGACCGAGTTCCTCATCTCCAAGATATGCGTCTGCAAGTCTGTCTGCAATGCAGTATCCGACTTTCTTTGCCTCTTCACCTCTGTGACAAGGAAAAACACAGTTTGAAATACATTTTATTTTTGGCCCCTCTTTTTTTTCAACTTTTTTTATAAGTTTTGTTCTAATTCCGCGTGCCGGATATCCCACCGGAGATTTCATTAAAATAATATCTTCTTTTTTTGCATTTAATAAAATTTGTTTAAACACATCGCTTGCATCACATTCGTATGTTAATGCAAATCTTGTCCCCATCTGAACTCCGTCTGCCCCGAGGGATAGAAATTTTTCAATATCTTTTTTATCCCAAATTCCGCCTGCAGCAATTACAGGAATGTTTTTGTCCCATTTATCAACTTCTTCCCTTACATCAGGCACTAAATTTTCCAGCTGGTTTTCTTCTTTAAAACAATCTTCATATTTAAAGCCCTGGTGTCCTCCGCTTAAAGGTCCTTCTACTATTACCGCATCAGGTATTCTTTTGTATCGTTTTTCCCATCTTCTTGCAATCAGTCTAAAAGCCCTTCCTGTGGATACTATAGGCACTAACGCAACATCGGGAAAATCTTTTGTGTATTCCGGCATATCGGTTGGAAGTCCGGCTCCTGTGATAATTATATTGGCTCCCGCAATGCAGGCATCTGTTACCACTCTTCCATAATCATTAATGGCATATAGCACATTTGCACCAAGAGGTGCATCTCCGCATATTTTTCTTGCATTTTCAAAAATTTTAATTAAAGCCTCTTTTGAATAAAAGTTTTTTTCACTTACAGGTCTACCCTCAACCAGTTCTTTTGCATATTTTTTATTTTCATAATATCCGGTTCCGACAGCACTGACTACCCCGAGTCCGCCTTCTTTACTTACATTCCCGGCCAGTTTGTCCCAGCTTATGCCAAGTCCCATACCACCTTGAATAATCGGGTATTTAATTTCCCATTTTCCTATTTTTAAAGGTTTTAGTTTCATTTAATTCTCACTTTTGCAAATTTTCTTTTTCCGATTTGTAAAATATATTCTTTCCCGCTTTCCAAGTTTATATCAGCGGAATTTATTTTTTCCTGGTTGATTCTGACAGCCCCGCCTTTTATGTGGCGTCTCGCTTCACTTTTGGAAGAGGCAAGTTTTGCAGCAACCAGTGCATCAACTATGTTCATTGGCTCCATTTCAAATTCAGGAATATCTTCGGGAATTTTGTTTTGTTTATGAACCCTGTCAAAATGTTCTTTTGCCTTCTCTCCTGCGCCTTTGCCATGGAATCTGTCCACTATTTCAATAGCGAGCATTTCTTTTATCTCTTTTGGATTTCTTCCGTTTTTAACATCACTCTTTAATTTTTCAATTTCTTGTAAACTTTTATCGCTGAGTAAATCATACCACTCCCACATCAACTCGTCTGAAATTGATAAAACTTTTGCAAATATTGTATTGGCATCTTCAGTGATACCGATATAATTTCCAAGAGATTTACTCATTTTGTTAATTCCGTCAAGCCCGATAAGTAAAGGCATCATAATTACACTTTGCTCTTTCCCCACATTATAAACCCTTTGAAGGTACCTTCCCATAAGAAGGTTGAATTTTTGGTCGGTTCCTCCGATTTCTATATCGCTTTTAAGCGCAACACTGTCATATCCCTGAAGTAGAGGATAAATAAATTCGCTGATGGCAATTGGAGTGTTTGATTTAAATCTTTTTTCAAAATCATCCCTCTCTAGCATTCTTGCAACCGTATAAGTAGTGGTCAGTTCCACTATTCCTTTTGCCCCCAATGCATTTAGCCATTTTGAATTGAATACAACTTCTGTTTTGTCTTTGTCTAGAATTTTGAAAACCTGTTCTTTATATGTTTTGGCATTCTCTTCAACTTCTTTTGGTGTTAACATTTTTCTTGTTTTGTTTTTACCTGTTGGGTCTCCTATTTGCGCTGTAAAATCACCTATCAAAAACTGGACTATAGCTCCGTATTTTTGAAATATTTTTAATTTTTGAAGTAAAACAGTGTGGCCTAAATGCAAATCAGGTGCAGTTGGGTCAAATCCTGCTTTTATTGTGAAATTTTCACCTTTTTCAAAATAGTTTTTAACAAGCTCTTTTATTCTCTCTTCCCCGATAATTTCACTTGAGCCTCTTTTTATCTCTTTTAGTGCATTCTCAACTTTTTGATTAATATCCATCTTTTAAACTCTCCTTTTTGCTTTACACTATTTATTATAAGCGTCATTTTTTGATACAAATTCTATTATCGGATAAATTTTTCCTATTTTTTCTTTTATTGTATCAAAAATTTTTTTATCAAATTCTATTTCCACCCTGCAGTGATTGGATTCTTCTCCCAAATTGATTGAATGGATAAATACATTGAATTTATTTAATAAATTGATAAACTTGGCAAGTTCGCCTTTTTTGTTCGGCATGCTTACAACTAATATATATCTGTTTTGCCCTTTTTTTACCCATTCAACAAATACTGCCTTATCAATTTTATTTTCCGCATTATTACAAAATCTGTGATGGATTTCAACTTCTTTTTTATGTAAAAGTCCTAAAATTTTATCTCCGTATTTCGGATGGCAGCAGTAATTAAATGAAATATCGTTTATGTGTTTGTTTGAAAGAATTCTTATATTTCCGAAAATATATTCTTTTAATTTAATATTTTTGAAATATAAAACATTTCTTTTTTTGAGAGTTTTATATATTCTTTTAACAACTTCTTTCAAAAAGTTTTCATCGTCAACTATTTTTCCAATATTTTCACATAAATTGTTGGCTTTAATTAATGCCCTTATTTTAATGGCATCTAAATCAAAAATACCCTTTAAAATAGCAATGGCAAGTTTTCTGTTTATCTCTTTTTCTTTTTGGTTACATAGTCTTTTTTGTTCATATTTTGCCTTGCTGGTTTTTAATGAATTTATCCAGCTGCATCTAGGAATTACTTTGTCTCCGGTAATTATATTTACAATATCACCGGTTTTTAGTTCTGTTAAAAGTGATACTTTTTCTTTATTTACATAGGCTTCTTTTGCCCTGTTTCCTATATCGGTATGAACCGCATATGCAAAATCAAGGGCTGTTGCACCGCGCGGCAGGGTAAATGTTTCAAATTTAGGTGAATATACCACAATATCCTCACTGAATAAATCATTTTTGGCAAGTTCGTAAAAATCTTCCACATTTTCATTAAATTTTAAATTCTCAAGCCATTTTACATTCGGAAGGTCGGTATTCAGTTTATATTTCCAGTGGGCCGCTATTCCAAATTCGGCTTTTTTATCCATTTCCTGGGTTCTTATCTGTGTTTCAATAATAGAGTTTCCGTCATATACCGTAGTGTGCAGGGTCTGATATCCGTTTTCTTTTGGAATGGCTATGTAATCTTTAAATCTGCTGATAAGTGGTCTGAAATTTAGATGTATAATTCCTAGTGTTTCATAACATTCAAGGGGTTCTTTTACTATAATTCTCACAGCCAGTAAATCAAGCACTTCTTCAATAGAAATACCTTTCCTCTGCATTTTCAAAAAAATGGAATAGTAATGTTTTATCCTGCTTTTTATTTCAAATTCGCTTTTTAAAAAACCGTTTTTCAGCATCAATTCTTCTATTTTGGATATAAAATTATTAAGTTTTTCATAAAAGATTTCTTTATTTGCCTTTATATATTCATCAATTTTTTTATATTCTTCTGGCAGCAGATATTTAAAAGATAAATCTTCAAGCAGGTTTTTAAGTGTTGCAATTCCGAGCCTGTGGGCGATTGGTGCGTAAACGACAAGTGTTTCTTCTGCTATTCTTTTCTGTTTATGTGGCGGCAGGGCTGATAGAGTCAGCATATTATGAAGTCTGTCACATAGTTTTATAATCAAAACCCTTATGTCATTAACGGAGGTTAATATCATTTTTCTAAAAGTCAAGGCAGATTTTGCAAGTTTTTCATTTGAAGTGGAAGGAACGAGGGAATTTCCTCTGATTTCCACTATTTTAGTAAGACCTTCCACCAATTCCGCCACTTCGCTTCCAAATTCGTCTTTTATATAATAAATAGTATAAGGTGTGTCTTCTACGACATCATGCAGTATTGCCGCGACAATCGGCACTTCTTCATTTAAAAAATAGGCAGTAATTGCGGCAACCAAAATAGGGTGTATTACATAATCTTCACCGCTTTTTCTTTTTTGGCCTGCATGGGCTTTTACGGCAAATTCGATTGCCTTTTTAATTAACGGGGTATCTTTTTTTGATAATAAAAGTTTTTTTGCACTTTCAGTGTCTTTAATATTTTTTATGTTTTCAACGAGTTTTAGAAAATCTTCTCTCAAACTTCTTTAACCTTTACTTTACCTTTTGCTATTTCAAGCACAGCAATTTCTGTATATTGCATGTTTTTTTTAGGAAGTTCCACAAGAGGTTTTGCTCCGTTCATAAGTTCTTTTACTCTTTTTGCTACTGCCTGTGAAAGCAGGAATCTGTCATAATTTACTTTTTCTAGTGCTTCAGCATTGATTTGTTCTATTCTCATTTTTACTCCTTAACTATAGAATATTTTGCATCTTTTTCATTTTTCAAAATTTTAAGTAAATTTCCTTGTTTAAACATATTGCAAACAATTATAGGGAGTTTGTTTTCCCTTGCAAGAGCAATTGCCGTATCATCCATCACTTTTATATTGTCTTTTAAAGCCTCTTCATAAGTAATTTCTTTAAGAAGTTTTGCATCTGGGTATTTCTTTGGGTCTTTATCATAAATACCGTCAACCTTTGTGGCTTTAATGATTGCACTTGCTCCAATTTCACTGGCCCTTAGAACCCCGGCCGTGTCTGTTGTAAAAAACGGATTTCCGGTTCCTGCCGCAAAAATGACAACCCTTCCTTTTTCTAGGTGTCTGATTGCACGTCTGACTATAAAATTTTCTGCTATTTCCTCCATTTTAATGGCACTTTGCACCCTGACTTCAAGTGAATCATTCTCCAGGGCTTCCTGCATGGCAACAGCATTTATAACAGTTGCCAACATTCCCATATAATCACCTGAAGTTCTTTTAATAATACCGTCTTTTGCCGCACTTACACCTCTGATGAAATTTCCTCCTCCTATAACTATTGCAACTTCGAATCCTTCATTTATTACACTTTTGATTTCATCTGCCAGAAATTTAAGCACTTTTGTATTGATTCCAAAACCGTCTTCACCCGCTAATGCTTCACCTGAAAATTTTATTAAAATTCTTTTTTCAACTCTTTTCATAGGAGGCCTTTTTAAAATGGTATTTTATCATATTTAATATTTTTGCACAAAATCAAAATTATTTTAAATTAATAACCTGAAGCGGGTTGATTGCTCTGTCTTTATATGTGACTTCAAATTCCAGAGAATTGTTCACCCTTGCGATAATCTGACCTTTTTTTACGAAACTACCTTTTTTGATAAGAGGAGAAATTTTAGATAAGTTTGCATAAACACTGAATAAATTATTTTTATGTTTAATAAAAATAATTTTTTTATCTCCAACTTTTCCGATATAAATAACTTTTCCCGGGAAAATTGCTCTGATGAGTGCATTTGGCCGGGTTTTAATGGTAATGGAATCATTATAAATTCTGATTTTATAAATTGGGTCTATGTATGAGCCGAATTTTTTAATTACCGTTCCTTTTACAGGGGGTATTGTTTTTGGACCTCTGTATCTGGTAACTTTTGGTTTTATATAGGCACTTCCTACTTTTTTAACAGTTATAGGTTTTGCAGGAATATTTACAGTTATTTCTTTTTTATGTTTTATTATTTTGAATTCTGCCAGTTTTTGTTGCAGTTTTTTTTGTTTTTTTAACATATTTTCAAGTTTTGTTTTATATATTCGTTTTTGTTTTTTTAAATTTTTTAATATTTTAAGCTGTTTTTGTTTAAGGGTTAATAATTCTTTTTTCTTTTTTTCAAGTTCTTTTTTTTGGTTGTTGATAGTGTTTATTTTTTGGTTTACTTCTTTGATGCTTTGCTGTGTTATTTTATTTTCTTCTATTAAAGATTTGATTTTTTTAGCATATTTTTTTAAAATTTTTTCAGTTAATGCCGTATAAATTAAATCATTTAACGTATTTATCTGTTTGCTGTTTATATAATAATTTTGTGCTATAAAAGAAATTATTTCTTTATTAATTGATTTTTGTTTATTTAAAAGTCCTTTTTTTAAATCATTTAATTCATTTAATATTTTATTGGAACTTTTTAAAGAAGTCTGAAGAATTCCAATCTGTTTGTTTAAAATATTTATTTGGGTATTGATGTTATTTAATTTTTTTTGTGTATTTATTATATTTTTTGCTAATAAATCTAATTTTAAATTCATTTTTTTAATTGTATATTTTGTGGTGGTTAATTCTTTTTTTGTTTTTGAGAGTGTATTGGCATTTAGTAAAACTATTAAAAAAATAATTAGAAAAAATCTCATTTTTTCCTTCCAATAATTACTATCATAGAGGAAAAAATTGATATTATTAAGGAAACTGAAAATAGTTTCAATAATGTATCTGCATAATCAATATTAAAATCTATGGAGAGATCTTTTATTATTTCATTAAAAATTGATGAATTAATGAAATAATAAATAAATATAGCCGTTATTAAAAATGAAACAAATGAATCAATAAAAGCTATTTTGAACAGTGCGGCACCTTTAAACCAAAAAGGAGCCCCGAAGAGTTCCATTATGTACATTCTTTCGCTGTGCTCGAATTTCCATACTTCAAGCTGTTTGATAATAAGTAAAAATCCAAGGATTCCGACTATTATCATAAATGCGTTTGAAATTATTTTCAGTAAAAACAATAAATTGTATATTTTTGTCTGAGTGCTTCTGTATGTCAAAACCCTTTTTATAAAAGGAAGGTTTGAGAGATGGTTTTCTATCTGTTTTAGTCTGGATGGGCTTGGGAGGGTTTTTAATTTTACAGAATAAAAATATGGAAATTTTATATTGCTAAAATCTATATTTTGAAAGTTACGTTTTAATTTTTGAATATAACCGTCTATATTGATAGACTCTATTTTTTCCACTTCTTTTATGTTTAATTTATCAATGGGTTTGTCGCTTACAACAGCTATTGAATAATTATTTACGATATTTTTCTGGTATTTTTGCAAAATTTCTGAAAATGTAATATACAAAAATACACTAAAAAGTATTGAAACCAGGGCTAAAATTAAACTTATATGACTTTTAAGAGAGTTCATAAACGCTGCCTTTTTCTAAATGAATATGTTTGTATTCTATATTAAAAGTCTGGGGTAGTGAGTGAGAAGCAATTACAATTGTAATTCCAAGTTTGTTTGCCATTATAAAAAGCTCCATTACCAGGTTTGCTGAATATTCATCAAGTCCTGAAATTGGCTCGTCTGCCAAAATCATTACCGGTTCGTGTATTATAGCCCTTGCAATTGCCGCCCTTTGCTGCTCACCTCCACTTAGCTCCAGCGGAAATTTGTCAGCTTTATGTGAAAGTTTTACTTTTGAGAGCATATGCATGGCTTTTTCTTCAGCTTCATTTTTTGAAAATCCCGCAATTAATAATGGAAGTGAAACATTTTTCAATATATTCCATTCAGGGATTAATTTAAAATCCTGAAAAACTACTCCTAAATATCTCCTAAGTTCCGAAAGTTTAGATTTTCTAATTTTATGTAATTCATATCCCCCGATATTTAAAAAACCTCCTGCTGGTTTGATTTCTCCATACATTGATTTGATTAAAGTGCTTTTCCCACTCCCGCTTACACCTGTTAAAAATACGAATTCTCCGCTGTTTATGGAAAAGTTGGCGTTTTTTATAACGATTTCATTTTTGTATCCGAGAGTCAAATTTTTTGCCAAAACCAGTTTACCCATTAAAAAGCCTTTTTAATTCCTTGTGTGCTAGATAATTATCTTTAATTGGAGCCGGCATTTTAAAATATACTGGATTTTCTTTGTTTAAAATATAAACATGTTCTGGTCTGTTGAAATTTCCTAAAGTCAGCCGTATTAATTCTTCATTTTCATTTATTTTAAAAACTTTTTCTATATGAATTACAAAATTATCATAAATTTTAGGTTTAAAATCAAGATTACGCAGTTTAGTATCAAAACTGAAATCGAATTCTTCTTTTAGATCAGGCGATTTTTCATGATTAATCATATAAATATCATAAATATTTTTGTTCATTCTTTTCCATCTGTCTTCATATTTGCTGGAAACTGCATAGGGTATGTTTTTTTTCACATTAAGTTCTATTTTTTTAAAATTTAAAAATTCGTTTAATGAATAGTTAAAATAATTTTCACTGTCTGTTCTTAAATGTAAAAATCCGTTTTCTTTTAGTGTTCTGATGGATTCAGAGATAAAGTCTTTATTTATTACCCGTCTGTGGGGTTTTTTATCCCAAGGGACAGGAAAATGAACATAAATGGCTTCAAGCTGGTTTGAAGGAATTTTACTGAGGATAATTCTCGCATCATGGTTTAAAATTCTTACGTTTTCTATACCTTCTAAACTGAGTCTTTTTAAAACCTGTTCAATTGAAGGTTTGTGAATTTCAATTCCCAAAATTGTTTTATTTGGGTTTTCTTTTGCAAGATATAAAAGGTGTCTTCCGCTTCCAAATCCGACCTCTATAATGTCAATATTGCTTAAATCATCAGTAATGTTTATTAAATTCTTATTAGGCAGTTTTTCTTTAATTCCGTTTATATTTTCAAAAATAATATTGGCATTATGTAATTTTGTAAAAGCCAAATAGACTTTCTTTATTTCACTGATTATCGGTCTTGTTATTTTGTCATATTTTATTAAAAAGCCTTGGTCTTTTTTTATGATTTTAATTAAAAATTTTGCAGATTCTGTTTTTACCCCTATTAAGTTTTCCGCCTGAAAGAGAAACTCTACATCGTTTAATTTTTGCGGATAATGTATGTCTTTTAAATTGTCGATTACAATATGCGGCATTAAAAAGAAACCTCCACTTCGGTAGGTTTCGAAATAAGGCCGTACTTGTCTATTGCATAAATTTTATAAGTTACGGAATGTTTTTTATCTATTTCTTTATCCAAAAATCTGTTTCCGTTTACAAGATATTTTTGTTCTTTTTTATTCAAAATATTTCCCAACTCTTTTACTACCAGATATTTAACAGCCCTGTTGTCGGGAGAATTCATAATAAATTCCACGCCGTTGTCTGTAACATTTGTAGATACAATCGGTTTTGCAGGTATATCAAGCGTTTTTCCCATAACCTCAGGTGTTTTGTCAAGCAGCGATTCTGTCTGATGAATACTCACAGCCGTTACTTTATAATATTCGGTATCCCCGTCTTTATCAATTTTATCAATATAGAAAGTGTTTTTAGTTTTTGCAATCGGAACAAAAATTAAAAATTTTTTCTTATATATTTTATAATAAGCGGCATCTTTAACCGGAGTCCAAGAAATTTGAATTTTTTTAGGCAGATCAACAGTTGCTTTTACATTCATTACAACAGGAGGCTTTGGATAAGTGGAAATGGTGAGCTCTTGAGATGGTGCAGAATATAAATCATCAAAAGTTACAGCAATGATTCTGTATTTGTAAATTTTACCGTCAACCAGACCTTTGTCAATGTATTCCACATTGTATCTCGGTTTTAGTGTCGCTATATTTTCCCATTTTGCTTTTTCATCGTTGAATCTTTGAATAATATATGAATTTACCCTTTCATTTGGATGGGGTCTGAATATTATTTTAACTTCACCTTTTGTTAAACGTTTTATTTCAAGAGGTATTACCGGAGCTACTGTCGGAAGGGTTTTTTGTTCGGTTTCTACCGCAAGGGATGGAATTTTGTTTTTATCAAATGTTGCAATTCTGTATCTGTATAAAGTATTAGGTTTTAAGTCTGTATCAACATATAATGTTTGATAAGGGTCTTTTAATGTGATAATTTTGCCCCATTTTTTTGTTTTAAAATCAAATTTTTGTATAAAATACCCTTTTATTCCTTTTACAGCATTCCATTTAAGTGCCATTGCGTTTCTGTCAGGATACGCCTTGAAATTTGTAACTTTCGGGAGGTTTGGGTTTGATTTAGGTGCAGGTTTATTTATCGCACATCCGGTTATAATCATTAAAGATATCAGCAATAGAACCCATTTTTTCATAATTAAATCCTTTTGGTAAATTCTTTTTAAAATCATCAAATATTGGTGCAATTATACTAAGTTTTTGACCGTTTGGGTGAGTAAAATATAATTCATATGCGTGAAGCATAACTCTTGGTGTCTGATTTTTGGCCCCGTATGTGCTGTCTCCTATAATATATCTTCCAAGGCGTGTTAAATGAACCCTTATCTGATGGGTTCTTCCTGTAAAAAGTTTTGCAGCGGTTAAATTTTCAAAAACAGGTACAAAAAGAGTTTTAGCTTCTTTGCCGTTATTTACAACTGCCATTTTAATTCTGTTTTTTGGATTTCTCCCTATGGGGGCTTCAACGCATTTTGCTTCTTTAATGGGTGCATTTAAAAGCATTAAATAATATCTCCCCATGGATTTGTCTTTAAGCTGGCTGCTTAAAAACTCATGGGTTTTATTATTTTTTGCAATAACAAGCGCTCCGCTTGTTTCTTTGTCTATTCTGTGAACTATCCCGAATCTTTCTTCCCCCGCAATTGTTGAGAGTGAATAATTATTTTGTTTCAGCCAGTCAACAAGGGTCGGCTCTTTCACGCTTGGTGCGGGATGGACGACAATTCCGGGAGGTTTGTTAATAATAAGCAAATCTTCATCTTCGTATAAAACAGGTATGTCAAAATCGGCTTTTTGTGTCTTTTTTTCTGTAACTTCCGGCAAAATTACTTCAATTTTGTCATTTCTTTTGAGTTTAATTCCCCCTTTTTTTGCTATGTTTTCATTTATTTTAACAAATCCTTTTTTTATCAATGCTTCAATCTGGTTTCTTGAAACATTTAATTTCTCAGTTAAAAATTTATCAAGTCTAATTTCTTTATCAGCAATGAAATTCAATAATTTTCCATTATCCATTCTACATATTCCATTTTTTTAATTATTTTATCAAAACTTGACAAAAAAATTAATTTTAATTAAAATCTCGAAAACTGCAAATAAACTACTACGCTACAAGGATATTAATGGAAAATCAAAACAGTGTTACCACTAATACTGGTAATAACAATAATCATACAAACACTAAACAAAGAACCCACATACCTGTTGAAGGCTATACTATAGAAGAACTTAGAAGTATGCCAACAGACGAGCTTATTAAAATAGCGAATGAATTGGGAGTTGAAAATCCTCAGGAGTATAAAAGACAGGATTTAATGTTTGAAATTTTAAAAACCCAGGTTGCAAAAGGCGGATATCTGCTTTTTACCGGTATTTTGGAAGTAATGCCTGACGGATATGGATTTTTAAGAAGCATTGGCGGAAATTTTGAAAATTCTGTAAATGATGTTTATGTATCACAGACTCAAATTAGAAGATTTGCTCTCAGAACCGGTGATATAGTAACAGGACAGGTTAGACCTCCGAAAGATCAGGAAAAATATTATGCCTTACTTAAAATAGAGGCCATTAACTATATGCCGCCTGATGATGCCAAAAAAAGACCTCTTTTTGACAACCTTACACCTTTATATCCAAACGAAAAAATAAAACTTGAATATGAACCGACTAAACTAACAGGAAGAGTTCTTGATTTGTTTGCACCTATCGGAAAAGGGCAGAGGGGATTAATAGTTGCGCCTCCAAGAAGTGGTAAAACGGAACTTTTAAAAGAAATAGCACACGGAGTTACAAAAAACCACCCTGAAATTGAACTTATGGTATTACTTATTGATGAAAGACCGGAAGAAGTTACAGATATGCAAAGAAGCGTAAAAGGTGAGGTTTTCAGTTCAACTTTTGACAAACCAGCCCAAAATCATGTAAGAGTTGCCGAGCTTGTAATAGAAAAAGCCAAAAGAATGGTTGAAATGGGAAAAGATGTTGTAATTTTGCTTGATTCCATTACAAGACTTGCAAGGGCTTACAATACCGTAACTCCAGCAAGCGGCAAGGTACTTAGCGGTGGGGTTGATGCAAATGCGCTTCATAAACCGAAAAGATTTTTCGGTGCAGCAAGAAATATAGAAGAGGGCGGAAGTCTTACTATTATAGCAACAGCACTTATCGATACAGGTTCAAAAATGGATGAGGTAATTTTTGAAGAATTTAAAGGTACAGGTAATATGGAGGCTGTGCTTAGCCGCAGAATTGCGGACAGAAGAATTTATCCGGCAATTGATCTGCTTAAATCAGGAACAAGAAAAGAAGAATTACTACTTACTCCGGAAGAACTTGCAAAAGTATGGGCTATCAGAAATATAATAAGTGAAATGGATGAAATAGAAGCTTTGAAACTTATGTATTCAAAAATGCTTAAAACCAAAAATAATCAGGAATTTTTAAGCGTTATCAACGAATAATGAAATGCGGGGTATTTGACAGCGGAATAGGGGGGCTGAGTGTTGCTTCTTCTATTTTAAAAGCAAAACTTTTTGATGAAATAATTTATTACGGAGATACAGCAAGGGTTCCTTATGGAAACAAAAACGAATCCACAATAATACGATATTCCCTTGAAGCTATGGAATTTTTGAAAAATTTTAATATCGATTTTTTGGTTGTTGCCTGCAATACCGCAAGCGCCACTGCAATAGACGAGCTTAAAAAAGAAGCCCCTTTTCCTGTGGTTGGGGTGATAGAAGCCGGAGTCAAGGCGGTTGAAAATGAAGATAAAAATTCAAGTATATTATTAATCGGGACAAAGAGGACTATTAAGTCAAAAAAATATGAAAAATTTTTAAGAGAAAAAGGCTTTAAAAATATTATTTCCATTGCAACGCCTCTTTTTGTCCCTTTGGTGGAAGAGGGGATAACAGAGGGTAAAATAGTAAATGAAATATTTGATCTTTATTTTAAAAATATTGATAGAAAAAAAATAGATATTGTAATTCTCGGCTGTACACATTATCCTTTTTTATCAAATTCACTTCAAAAATATTTTCCCAATGCAAAACTTATCCACTCAGGTCAGGCTATAGTGGAACTTTTAAAAAACGAATATAATTTAACTCCTAAAAAATCCACTTCAATCAACTTCCTTGCAAGCGACGATCCTCAACATTTAAGACAAAAAGCAAAAGAATGGCTGAATATTGACTGAAAATTTGTGATATAATGATATAAGAATTAATTTTTCTGTAATAAAAGGGAAAAATATGAGGAAATTTTTTATATTGTTTTTTTTATTTATGAATATTTATGCAGGTATTAATTTTCATTTTGATAAAGAAAAAGATTTTACAATCGTAAATAAAAATCCAAAATTTCAATATTTACCAGGTGATATTACTATAATAGGTAACACTGTTTTATGTCCTAAAGATTCAAACGGTAATTGTAAAAGTGATGTAAATAACAATAATTCAAATGCTGAATTAAATTTAAAATATATAGATATAGATAACAATCCAGATACTAATGATTCTTCCCAAGCAACTCTTTCCATTCCTAACGGTACACATATTGTATGGGCAGGTCTATTTATACAGGGATATTTGCATGATTATAATGATGCTGATGATGAGAATGCAATTCAAACTTATATAAAAAATAAATTTAATAATAATCATTTAAAAATAAAAACCCCGTTTTTTAATCATTATCATAATTTGAGTTTAAATAAAGTAAATGTTTACTTAATGCCTAATTATGATTGGAGCGGAAATCTTGTTGGCTATACTTACGGATTTTTAAAAAAAATCACTAGTCTTTTTAAAGATCATAATTCTGCTGCAGAAGTAAATGGTGTATACAGGTTGGCTAATATATTGGCTCAGGAAGGCAGAACATTTAATAATTCAGACGGATTAGGAAATTTCGGTGCTTGGACTTTGGTAGTGATTTATGAAGAAGACGATCTAGAAAATGGAAATTTACCTTATAAGGCTATCCAAGTTTTTAATGGATATAAAAAAGTTTCGACAGAAGATATAGATGTAACAGTTTCTGGTTTTTATACTCCTAAATCTGGTCAAATAAGTTCAAAATTGATAATGTTTGCCGGAGAAGGAGATAAATATATCAGTGGGGATTATTTTGCTATTGAAGGACAAAAATTAACTGATGGAAATTTAAACAGTGAGAATAACTTTTTTAATTCAAGTATATCAAATAATATTCAAAGAAATCCTTCATTAATTAATAATCAGGGAATTGATATTCATCAGTTGGATATAAGTAATTATTTAACAAATTCTCAAACATCAGCTACTTTTACTTTTGGAACAAATGGTGATTATTATTTCCCTTCTTTGCTTGCATTTTCTACAAATATTTATGTTCCAAAATTTTGCTATGACTATGCATATTCCCAAAACGGAATTTTTTTTACTGAGCCTTATGTCCCAGGTGTTTCACCAAGACTTGTGGGTATTGTAAATCATGATCCGAATCAGCCTGTTAAACTTTCTGTTTATATAAAATCACAAGAGAACAGTGACATTATTGCAAAAGACACTAATTTTTCATTGTTTGATATTAACACTTCTCAAGTTGATGTTGATCCGGATGAAATTTATGTATATAAAAGTGAAGATGCTAATCTTTCAAAAGTAGAAGCCAATATAACTACTGATGGAAATGAAACAAATGTTACTGATATTCCTTTAGGCGATATTGATTCTGTCGTTAGCAGATATATTTATATGAATTTTATTCCTGAAACCACTGATTTAAATATGTCAATAAACGGTGTATTAAATTATATTATGCATATTACCACACCTAGTGGTAAAACTGTTGTATTTCCGGGGAAACCGTTATATTTAAAAAATTTGCCGATATGTTCCAATGAATATTCATATAACCCAACTTGGTCCGTTTTCAATGTGTCAGATAAAAAAGTGTATGAAAGTGATAAACATAAATACAATCTTTTAACTCAGATATCGGGCAGAGCTAATGATTATATGGTGGTCTCTTATGATAAAGACAATTTAAATCAAGAAAAAGATTATAATTTCAGTGTTGTATTAGAAGTTATAAATGCCGGAGGTTTTCACGATTTTAATGCTTCATGTTATAATCCCAACGCACCTATTTTTTATATAAAAAATGGGGATGGTAATTCAACTGTAAAACTTAATGTAAATTTTGACGGTGCAAAACATGTTGATGAAAATTTAACAATAAACGGAGCCATAAGAAATGCGGCTTTCAGGATTAAATATATTGATTGGGATCAATTATTTACTGAAAAAAGTTTTAATTGTGATGATTATTCCACAGACGGAACATTAAAAGGTATTCCTAAATGTTTAAATAATAATAATAATTTAAAAACTGTTTTTGGAAATAATACGCCTTGTTTAAATTCAGAAATTACTGGTGCTCCATGTGATATGAATGGAAATCATCAAGGTAATTATCCTTATAATGTTGGAGACGGATATGACTGTTTAAGATGTCTTGCTGATTATTATGGTTCAATAATATGTTCAAGGGATAATTTTTCCGTAAGGCCGGACAGTTATTACATTTCTATAAAAGATCCTGTCAATGGTAACGAAATAATTAATGATTTAAACTCATCTCCTATAACAAAGCTTGCCGCAGGTGTTAATTATAAATATGATATAAATGCAACAGTATATAATTCTCTTCAAGCCGCTTCAGGTTATACCAGGTTTTTTAATGGTGAAAACAGTGATTATAATATTTCATTTATTTGGTCAAGTGATAAAAATTCAAGTGTTTGCAATGACATAAGCGATAAACCTCAAAAATTTTATATGCTTAATGGAGAAGTTTCCGCTCAGGAAGCGAATAATACTGAAATAGGTGAATATAATTTAACTGTTATAGACAAAGACTGGACGTATGTTGATCAGGCAGGGAATAATCATAGTCTACATTCAAGTTATTTTTACAGCGGCTATGACTGTGATATCAATTCATCAAGAACAAACCCACCTAATACTGCGATTAATGTAAACGGTAATGAATTAGATCCTTCAACATTGGACGGATGTATTATTACAAATTCAAATCATACTTCCCCTGGGGTTAATCAGACTTTTAAAGATATAAATATTACTTATGTGCCGTATAAGTTTGATCTCTCTTCTGTAATTCCAAGTTATGGTATTAATAATGAAACCAATTTTTCAAATGCCTGGGTTTATATAAATGATATTATTAAATATCAAAATGATGAAAATGAATCTCTTCATTTTTACGGAGTTATAAAAGCTATTGCCAAAGGCGGAAAAGTTACAAGAAATTTTGTAAACGGCTGTTTTGCAAAAGATTTAAATTTTTCAGTTAATTATAATTCATCTGATAATTCTTTGCCTTTTAAATATGTTTTATATGAACAAAACGGCTCAAGGACAAGCGGGGATGCAAACAATTCTAAAATTTTTATAACCAAAGAGAATTTTATTAAATCAAATGCAGGAAAAACCAATTTAAATATTAAATTAAATTACAAAAAAGAATTTAATAAAACAATTAGTCCAATAGATGTAAATTTATCAGATTTAAATATTACTCCTAATAACAGCAATGAGTTAATATATGAATATAACGGAACAAAATATACCAGTGGGGAGCTTAATTTAAGTGGGAAAAATATTGAATTCAGATACGGAAGAATAAAAGTAAATAGTGCAGCAGGTGTAGGAACAGAAGTTAATACAACATTTAAATATGAATATTGGACAGATGACGAAGGCTGGAAAGTAAATAATGACCATAACAGTACAATATTTGGAGATTATAATAAAACAAATTCATATTATCCAAATGATATAAATTTTGTTTCAATATCTCAGAACGGAACCAATATTTTAGAAGGTATAGAAAAAGTAAAATTTACCACCACTCATTCAATACCTTACAGTGCAAAAATTCATTTATCAATTCCAAGCTGGCTTTGGTATCATCCATTAGCAAAAGAATACAAAAATCCAAATGCAGCGAATACTGATTGTAGAACGCATCCTTGTATGAATATTAATTTTTTAAACAGTTCAAGTGCTTGGGGAGGAATTGATGTTAATATTTCCAAAAATGGTGAATTTAATGTGTCAAACAGAGCTGTAGAAATCAATGCAACTAATGAAAAAAATATTTCTAAAAAAGGGGTAAAAAAAATAAATTGGTGATTTTTCATTTTTTATTAACTGTTTTTTGTTAAAAGAAGAAAAAAGGTTTATTGTGAATATATCATTGGTTGAATATAAAAAATTAATTATTAATGGCAATTACTTTGAAGCCCATGAAGTATTGGAAGATGAATGGCATAAAATCAGGAAAACAAATAATGATTTAAAATGGGCTTTAAAAGGTTTGATAAATGCCGCAGTTGCAATGGAGCTTAAGAGAAGAAAAAGAGATGGATACAGTCTTGTATGGAAAAATTTTGAAAAATACGAAAAATACTATAATTTAGATGAAAATATAAAAGAAACGGCTGAATTTGTGAAAAAATACAAACCTTAATATTTTTCCCAGAAGAATTCTATCCATTCTTTTGTTTCATGAAAATAATAATCGGGTTTATATTTTGAAGTGGGCTTATAAAATATTGAAATTGATTTAAAGATTTTTTCAGGATATTTTTCTTTTAATTTTTTCATAACTTCAATAAATGTATCACCGCTGTCACTTATATCGTCTACTACTAAAATGTTTTGATAATTATTTAAATTAGGAATGTTCCAAACTTTTGGAGTAGATAATTTAGTTGTTTTGTCATATGAACTTGCATTGATTGTAAAAACATCTTTTATATTGAAAATTTCAGCTAAGTGATGGGCTAAAGTCATTCCTCCCCTGATTATGGCGACTATTGCATCTGGTTTTGGGATCTGATTTTTTTCTAAATCAATTTTCATTTCCTCATATGAATAAAATTTCATTTTTTTCCTTTTTATGAAATTATACTACTTTTTCTCTTGCAATAAAAAAATTTTTTAGATATAATTTCACTCCACCGGGGCTCGTAGCTCAGTTGGTTAGAGCAACCGGCTCATAACCGGTTGGTCGCAGGTTCGAGTCCTGCCGAGCCCACCATTTGCCCAGGTAGCTCAGTCGGTAGAGCAAGGGACTGAAAATCCCTGTGTCGGCGGTTCGATTCCGTCCCTGGGCACCATTTCAATTAATTATAATTTAAAATGAATAATGGAAAATTAAAATTATTTATACATAATAAGTGTTTGACACTATTTGTTTAAAATTAATGATTAAAGCCTTAAAATAAAGATACTGGCTTAAGTATTTAATATTAAAACAGTTGCAAATTTTTACTAAAATTTATATTCATTTCAGTTTTTTTAATTTTTCATTACCCATCATACTTTTGCATTAATTTATTTTACTCCGTATGTATGTATAAAATCTTTTCTAGACGTTAAATTTTCAAGGATTGCAAAAAGTATCATAAAATTAATAAAACTGGTTCCGCCGTGGCTTATCAGCGGTAAAGGCACACCTACCACCGGGGCTAAATTCATTGTCATTGCTATATTTATAAATGCATAAATAAACAGCATCAGTCCAACACCGCTATACATGACTTTTGCAAAATAATCGTCTTTTAACTTTTCTGCTTTGTTTATAAGATATGTTATTAATAAAAAATATAGAAAAATTATAAACAGCGCACCGATAAATCCGAATCTTTCCACCAAATAAGCAAAAATAAAATCACTGCTGACAATTGGTAAAAATTTTAAATTTGCCTGAGTAGCGTTTTTTCTGTTTTTCCCTTTTAATCCTCCGCTCCCGATTGCAATAATTGACTGTTTTACGTGATAACTTGGTTTATTTAAAAAATGTTCTATTCTTTTTTTCTGATAATCTTTCATAAAATATTTATAATAAACAGGAATAAAGATAATACTGAATATTCCTAAACTTATCCATATTTTTTTGTCTACTCCTATTATAAACAAGACTCCAAATCCTATAATTAATGTAATCAATGCGGTTCCTAAATCCGGTTCTTTAACAATTAATACAAACGGAATTATTATATAAACCGATAATTTAATAAATTCTTTAAAAGTATAGACAGGACGGGGAGGATATCTGTAAATTAAGTACCCGAGCATTAAAAGCAGGGTCGTTTTCATAAATTCCGCAGGCTGTATGGTTGCATTAATTATAGGAATTTTTAGCCATCTTTTGGCACCTAGTATTTTGATTCCGAATAAATCTACTGCAATTAATAAGATAATATTAAACCAATAAATGATTGGGATAACCCATAAAAGTTTTCTTATAGGTATTAAGTATATGATGAAAAAAAGAAAAAAACCTATTCCTATGTAAATTAATTCTTTATAAAAAAGTTTTTGAGAAATTTCATATATTAAAAAAAGGCTTACAAAAATAAAAGGTAGAATTAAAAAAAAAAGAAAAAAATCAAATTTTTTTAAGAATTGCATGGTTTTTGAATATATTTTTCAAATATGTCATCTAGTTTGCTGGCTAACAATCCAGATGTTTTTTCAATTTCTTTAAATATATTAACGATTTCATCACTTTTTGTTACACAGGTGTGTACCGGAATGCATTCCAAAGCTTTATTTGTTAAAGCGTGAATCTGTTTATGTAATCTTTCTTTTACTTCTTTGTATTCAGGATAACATCCTATTTTTTCTATAGCTTCTTTTGATAATAGCCATTTTCCAAATTCACATTCTGTATCTGTTGTTTTTTGAATTTCTTTTTCTTCAATTATGGCATCATGAGAGTTTAATTTATAAATTAAATGAGATAATTTTGCTAAATCCATATAAAGTCTTAATGTTGCTAAATCAACATATTTTTTGTTTTCCAATGATTTGTCCCTAAATCCTTCAATCATATTAGTTACCTGGTCTACATCATCTTTAGATTCAGTGGCCATAGATGTTATTTTTTCAGAATTCGCCTGAATGTCACTTGTTTCTTGCTGAAGGGTTTTAATTGTTATTGATATTTCGCTTGTTGCTTTTTGTGTTCTTTCAGCCAGTTTTCTTACTTCATCAGCAACAACGGCAAATCCCCTTCCGTGCTCCCCGGCTCTTGCCGCTTCAATTGCAGCATTTAGGGCTAATAAGTTAGTCTGGTCTGCAATATCGGTAATTAATTCAACAATTTTACCGATTTCTTCGGTTCTGTTATAAAGCATATTAATAGCTTCGTTTGTATGGGCAATAAAATCAATTAGTTCATTTAACACATTGGACAGATTTAACATTCTTTGTGTTGAATCATTGGCACCTTCGTAAATTTCGGTAGATAAATTATCAATTTTTTGCATAAATTCTTTAAGTTTATTGTCTAAAGAATATTTAATTTGATTTAATTGTTGATTTGTGCCTCCGCCCAATTCACTAAGTTTGATTGCCAGCTGATTTCTTTGTGTTTCTTTTATTGCAGTAGAAATAGATTGAATTGCTTTATTAACTTTTTCTACTGTTGTGCGGAATTTACCTTTATATCCTTCAAGGGGAATATCCCTATAATCAATTCCGTTTTCTGCAGCTTCAATGGAATAAGAAATATCTTTTTCAAATGCCTCAAGCTGGTCCAGTAGATTGTTTAAAGCCCAGGCTGCATCAAAAAATTCGGAATTTTTATCTATATTAGTAATTCTTGGTTCAAAATTGCCTTTTTCAGCTTCTTCCAATGTTTTAATTATTTTTTCTTTTATTATGTCTTTTTTTTCTTTGTTTAAAGTTGCAGTATATATTGCTAAGATTATTCCTAAAACTGCAATTCCCACACTTATATAATCATGATAAGCTATACCGACAATGCCTATTATTAAAAAAATCAATGCAATTATATAATTCAATGTTTTAGAGTTCATTGATGATTCCTTTTTGTATTTTAATCATTAATTCGTTAAAAGTCATATTTTTTGCATTTAAAAGCTCGTTTACTGTTTCAACACCTGCTTCCATGCCTGAATTTGCTTCAATTGAAAGCAAATTTTGATAAAGAGGTTCAATAATATGTTTAAATCCCTCCCTTGGTTTTCTTCTGACAGAATAGTATCCTATATGTTTCCCCTGTGCATCAAAAGTTGGTGAAATATTTGCATAAACCCAGTAATAACCCCCGTCTTTTCTTAAGTTTTTAACATATCCAAACCATTCTTTACCGTTTTGGATATGGTCATATAAAATTTTAAAAGCACACCTTGGCATGTCGGGATGTCTTAATATATTATGAGGTTTTCCGAGAATTTCTTCTTCAGAATATCCTGAAATTGAAATAAAAATTTCGTTTCCGTATAAGATTCTGCTTTTCAGATCTGTTTTTGAAACTATAAAATCCTCTTCTTTTAAAAAAACTTCTTTTTCAATTGGTGTGATATTCGGTTTTTTCATCCTTTGTCCTTTAGCTTTATTCCGTCTATCTGGTATTTTACCAAAATTTCAATTTCATCAAGTGAATCTGCTAAAAAAATTATTTTTGTATCCAATAAATAATTTTCAGCAATTTTTTGAAAAATTTTTGCTTTTTCTAGATTATCAGTAAACGCATATTTTGCATTTAAATTGGCAATAAAAATTAGTTCTTTTATGTCATTAATTATTACTCCGTAAGGGATGTTGTTCTCTTTACAAAATATGAAACTTTCTAGATTTTCATTAAATTCAAAAATTAAAGTTGAATTTGAGGGGCTGGCTTTTATTTTTTCAATGGAATTTATTTTTACAAAAATTTCATTGCTGAAAGGTTTTTCAAGAATCAGCATTGCATTCCTTGCAATAATATTTTCCGTTTTTTTCTATTGCCTCTTTTTTTAATACAAATGTTTTGCAATTTTCACACTGTACAAATTCATTTTCTTCAGAATCTTTTTGAATTTCTTTTTTATTTGTTTTTACAAATAAAAAATAGATAGTAGCTATTATTATTAGAAAAATTATTATTTTTCCCATTGTTGTGCCTTTATAAATACATAATTTCTGTTTTTGTTGTTAATGATTTTTGCGTTAATTCCATTTAATTCGTCTAATACATTTGAACCTTTATATAAAAGTATTGTACCATTATTTTTTATATATGGTTTTATTAAATCTAAAAAATCTCTGGTTTTCATTACAGCCCTGCTTGTTATTAAATCTGCCTGCTCCAGATTTGAATTTTCAATCCTTTCAGGAATTATCTCCACGTTTTTGAGTTCAAGAAGCATTTTAATATAATTTAAAAAACTGTATCGTTTTTTAAGCGGTTCTACTAAATACCATTTGGTGTTGGGCATTGCTGCGGCTAAAATAAGTCCGGGAAATCCGGCCCCGGTTCCCACATCTATGGCAGATTTTGCATCTTTTATATATTCAAGAGGATATAAACTGTCATTTATTTGATTTAAAATATCTTCTTTATTATAATTTGTAAGTTTGTGTGTTTTATTCCATTTTAATAATTCATCTGCAAATATTTTGTATTTATCTTTTGTTTCTTTCCTTTCATTTTCCATTATTATTTCTCCATTTTTCATTAAATTCTATTTTATGTCCCAATTTTTCTTTTTTTGTTTTTAAATAATTTATATTATATGGATTGGGCTTTATTATAATGGGGATTCTTTTTATTACTTTTATATCTTTAAAAGAAAACTCTTTTTTTGGATTGTTTGTTAAAAGTTTTATTTTTTTTATTCCAAAATGTTTTAAAATTTTTTCGACTATGCTAAAATCTCTCATATCGGCTTCAAATCCAAGCTGATGGTTGGCTTCTACTGTATCAAGTCCCCTGTCCTGCAGGGCATATGCGTTTACTTTATTAAACAGACCTATGCCTCTGCCCTCCTGTCTTAGGTATATTACCATTCCCCCTTGTTTATTTACCTCTTTTAATGCATATTCAAGCTGTTCGCCGCAGTCACATTTAAGACTTCCTAATGCATCTCCCGTTAAACATTCGCTGTGAATTCTGACAAGCGGTATTTCAGGTAAATTTTCTGTAAATATTACTAAATGTTCTTTATCATTTTCCATAAAAGATTGAATTTTAAATTTACCGTATTTTGTAGGGAGATTTGCAATTTCAGAAATTTTCAAAAAAACTCCTTTTTTGATAAAATTATACCTTAATTACGAATAAAGGAAGATAATGAGACATTTTTTGTGGCTTATAGATTATAGCAAAGAAGAGATAAAAGAAATAATAGATTTGGCATTTCAAATAAAAAAAGAGACAAAAGCTAAAATTTTTAAACCATACCTTAAAAACAATCAGCTTGCAATGATTTTTGAAAAAAGTTCAACCAGAACCAGGGTTTCTTTTGAGGTGGGAATTAATCAACTTGGCGGGAACGGGCTGTTTTTAAGCAGCCGTGATATCCAGTTAGGCCGTGGTGAGCCGATTAAAGATACTGCCAGGGTAATTTCAAGAATGGTTGATTTAATAATGATTAGAACTTTTGGACAGGACAGGCTTGAAGAGTTTGCAAAATATTCACGTGTACCTGTAATAAACGGTCTTACCGACCTTTGCCATCCGGTTCAATTGCTTGCAGATTTAATGACAATGATAGAATTTAAAAAATTTGATTTTGAAAATCCTCACAATACTTTGGCGGTATATGTCGGTGATGGTAACAATATGGCTCATTCCTGGGCTATTTTGGCAGGAAAACTTGGATTTAATTTAAATATTGCCACTCCTAAAGGTTATGAAATAGATGAATTTATTAAAAACAAGGCGCTTGAATTTGCAAAAAAAAGCGGAGCAAAAATCAATTTTTATTCTGATCCGAAAGAGGCTGTTAAAAATGCTGATGTTGTAACCACAGACACATGGGTCAGTATGGGACAGGAAGATGAAAAAGAAAAAAGAATAAAAGATTTCAGAGGTTTTGAAGTGGATAAAAAACTTATAAGTCTGGCTAAAAATGACGCAATTTTCTTGCATTGTCTTCCTGCATACAGGGGTTATGAGGTGAGTGAAGAAATTTTTGAAAAATATGAAGATGTAATATTCACCGAAGCTGAAAACAGACTTCATGGACAAAAAGGTTTAATGGTATGGTTGAAAAAATAAAAAGTCTAACTCCAAATCCTGCAATTATTGAATGTAAAGAATATGAACTAAAAGAAGGCGATAAAAACAGTTCATTATGGCTTATAGAAATAGACGGTAAACCAAAGGTTGCGTTAGATTTTGAAGAATATATTTCATTAATGGAAAGTATGAAAAAATTAATGAAAGAAGTGTTTGAACTTAAACTTGAAAAAGCAATCCTCAGTGAATTTCCGATTGATTATGATGATGTTAAAGCCGTTGTTTTGGAAGAAATGAAAAAAAATCCCGATATGAATTTAAATGATATTGTTAAAAAGATAAAAACCGAACATCCCAATCTGTTTTATGATATTAATATGGATAATATCTTCTAAAGGAAAATTTTTTTCTTTTTTTTAATTTTTTCCTTGACAAATAAATATTTTTTAATTATAATTCCAATGTAACAAAATGTATAAAGGAGTGCCAAATGGCATGCGAAAAAGATACAAAAACATTGGCTAGCGAAGCTGAAAATAAAACACAAAATGAGGAGGTAAACATGGAAAATGTTCAAACACAAAACGGGGTGTTGGTATTAAAAGAAATGCCTGAATTTAAAGCGGAAGCTTACAACGCTGAAACAGGTCACTACACAGAAGTTAGCAGCGAAGATTACAAGGGAAAATGGACTGTAATTTGTTTCTATCCGGCGGACTTTACATTTGTATGTCCAACTGAAATAGCTGCCGTGAATGCAGCACTACCGTTCTTAAAAGAACTTGGAGTAGAAGTATTGGCAGTTTCAACAGATACAAAATTTTCACACAAAAGATTCGTGGAAACTGAACCGCTTTTAAAAGATCTTAAACTTACAATTGCACAAGATCCAACTGGTGAAATCAGCAGAAAATTTGGTGTATTAATTGAAGGTGCGGGACTTGCTCTAAGAGGTAGATTCTTAATCAATCCTGACGGACAAATAGTGGCTGAGGAAGTTCAGGCTCCACCTGTGGGAAGAAGTGTAAAAGAATTTATAAGACAAATTATTGCTCATCAGCATGCATATAAAACCGGTGAAGTTTGTCCTGCAAACTGGAAACCTGGTAAAAAAACATTGCCTGTTAACACCGATGTAGAACCAATGACTGGAAATGTAGGAGCTTATGTAACAATTGAAGATTTAGTTGATGAAAACGATATGAAAGAAATGGAAGAAATGGTAAAAGCGTTTAAAAACGCTTAATTTTCTTTCTTTTTTTATTCTTAAAAATGCATTACTACAGTAATGTATTTTTAAGAATAATTTTCATTTTCTTTATTTTGTTCAGATTTAAAAAAGAAAGGTTTGCTTTTATGAAAAATATAAAAAATATTTTGGACAGTTCAAATTTAAAAACAACTCCACAAAGACTTGCCATTTTAAGAGAACTGGAAAAACAGGGACATGCAAGTATTGAAGATATTTATGAAAAGATAAAAGAGTCTTTCCCAAGTATATCTCTTGCAACAATTTATAAAAATATTACTGCTATGAAAGAAGAGGGAATTATTTCTGAAGTTTGTCTTCATCAAAAACCGAAATATGAGTTGACAAAAAATGAACATGCCCATTTTATTTGCAAAAACTGTGGAAAAGTAATTGATGTTCCTTTAAATGAACAATTAATTAAAGAAATTGAATCAAAATTTCCTGATACCCAAAAAGAATTGTATATTTACGGTATTTGTGAGGAATGTAAAAAAAGTAAATAAAAAGTTTAAAAATGGTAATTGTAAATATGATTGCCGATTTTGAACTCCCTTTTGTATTTTCTCTTAAAGAGAGAAGAAAAATTTTAAATTCCATCAAAGATAAATTAAAAAAATTTAAT
The DNA here is from genome assembly GCF_002335445.1 of Lebetimonas natsushimae. NCBI lineage: Bacteria > Pseudomonadati > Campylobacterota > Epsilonproteobacteria > Nautiliales > Nautiliaceae > Lebetimonas > Lebetimonas natsushimae. Next base: position 509,046 of record NZ_BDME01000001.1, read on the forward strand.
GTATCTGTTCTCGATATCTCGGGAGAATATCCAAAAGAGGCAAGTTTAGCAATCGTATATGCTGCTCATAATGAAAAACAGGCTGGGGAAATTAGAAAAAAAATAGAAGATTTTTTATATAGAAATTTTCCAGAAATTGAATTTTATTTTGATGTAGAAATTATTTAAATTTCGATAATTCTAATCATATTAGTAGTGCCTTCTTTACCTACAATACTTCCCATTGTGACAATTACCTTGTCTTTTTCTTTAAGAATTTTTTCCCTAAGCGCAATTTCACGGAATTTATCAATTAATTTTTCCGGATTTTTAATTTTAGGTATTTCAATTATATTTTCAACTCCCCAGACGACTTTTAATTTTCTGCTTGTTTCCCTGCTATGTGTTACAGCGATAATAGGGGATTTAGGTCTGTATTTTGCTATGCTTTTTACAGTTGTTCCAGAACTTGTAAAACAGACTATGGCTTTTGGGTTAATCCCTTTGTCCAAATCAGAAACACTTGCTGCAATTGCATCGATATCTTCAATTTCGTATCTTTTGTTATATGGGTATATTTGTTGTGTTTCAATTATAACTTTTTTTAGTGTTTCTACAGCTTTTATCGGATATTTTCCAACAGTGGTTTCATCACTCAGCATTACAGCATCACTTCCGTCCATTACGGCATTTGCTACATCACTAACTTCTGCCCTTGTAGGGAAAGGGGAGTTTACCATTGATAAAAGCATTTGGGTTGCAGTGATTACAGGTTTTTTTAATTTATTGGCTCTTCTAATTATTTTCTTTTGAATAACAGGTACCTTTTCTATTCCTACTTCAATTCCCAAATCCCCTCTTGCAACCATAACACCATCTGCAGCTTCTAATATTTCATCAATGTTTTCAACGCCTTTTTTAGTTTCAATTTTTGCAAATACCCAAGGAGATGCATTATGTTTTTTTAAAATTTCTTTGGCTTTTAATATATCATCTTTTGAATTGACAAATGAAATTGCCACTATATCCACATGATTTCTTGCACCGAAAATTAAATCTTTTTTGTCTTTTTCAGTAATTGCTGAAATTTTAAGATCTGAATGTGGAAAATTAACCCCTTTTCTGCTTGATAAAACTCCTTCATTTTTAACTTCAAGTGTTATGGAATTTTTATCTTTATCGATAACTTTTGTTCTTATGCTGCCATCTGCAAAAAATACGTATTCTCCTATTTTTACATCGTCAATAATTTCCGGATAGCTGATTGTTAAATCATACACAGTTTTTGGATTTTTTTTAACAAGTCGAATTTTATCGCCTCTTTTAAGTTCAAGTATACCGTTAATTTCCCCGATTCTGATTTTTGGTCCGCTGATATCCTGTAAAATTGCGGTTTTTGAGTTTAGTTTTTTAGCTATGTCCCTTATTTTAATGATTGACTGTTTATGTGTTTTATGGTCTGCATGGGAAAAATTGAGTCTGAAAACGTCCACCCCGGCTTTAACCATATCTTCTATTTTATCAATGGAAGAAGGGCCCAGGGTGGCTACGATTTTTGCTTTTTTCATTAAAGCCCTTTCATTTGGAGATATTCTTTAATTTCTTTTAAAAGCAGGGCTGGGTTTTTAATGGGATAATGTAAATTTGGCAAAATTTCTTTTGCTTCTATCCCTTTAATTTCAAGATGTTCTATTTGTTTAAGATCCTCAGCATTTTGAATTGGATATTTCACACCTTTTATATTTTTTAACACCAAATATGCCCAAGGTGTATCACACTGAGCAACTGCCTCTTGTGACAATTTTCTGCAGTATTCCATAAGAGTTTCGGAATCTTGTCCTTCTTTTACCAGTTTATATGCAAGTTTTGCAATACCTCCAGCGGTATGAACTTTTAAATTTTGTTTTTCTTCTGTAGTTAATTCATCAAAATGTTCTAGTTTATACATTGCTAAATTTGGATCTGCCCTTAAAATTGCCCTGACAGTATTTCTTGTAAGACCGATAAATTCTGCAATTTCATCTTCAGTTTTTAGAAACTCTTCTTTTAAAACAATTGCAAAAGCAGCCCTCGCTATGCTTGGCAGCCATGTGAGGGTTCTATACTCAGACAATTTATCAAGTCCTCCTAATAAATCAATAGATTTAAAAAACACCCTCTCAGCCAAATATTTAATATTTTCTTCAGTGTTTATATGTACATTTAAAATCATTTTTCACCTCCTATAGGATTTAATATTTTTACTATTCCTGTTTCGGTAATTTCAAGAAATCTCACTTTTGTATCATGCCCAGCCATTCTGCATCCATCTATTCTGAATAGCCTCACAATTTCCCCGAGCGGTTTTTTATACATTTTCGCTTTATAGCTTGAATCAATTATTTCTTTGCTTAGAACTATCGTTCCATCAACAATATGACCTACCGCATATCCGCCGGCGGCTTCGCTGCTGAGAAGTTCATGTCCACTTCTTTTTTGAGATACTAAAATAGAAGTCTGATACCATTTTTTCAGAAAATTGTAAATCATTCTCACAATGCTTCTTGCCATCATTTCTTTGTTTTCAAAAAATCCGGTAATAGAATCAATTACAACGTTTTGAATTTTATATTCTTTAATTGCATATGCTAATGTGTCCAAAAATGAATAAACATCATCTCTTAATTTATAGTGTGCTGTCGCATCTATAAAAATTATATTTTCATCTATTACATTTTCATCGATTCCCATTGCCGCAGCTCTTTCTTTCAGTGAAGCAACCACAAAATTTGCAGGCGTCTCTGTTGTAATAAAGCATACTTTTTCGTTTTTAGAACTTCTATGTACAGCGAATTGTTCCGCCATCAAGCTTTTTCCTGTATCATTAACACCTGTTAGATTGCAAACACTGTATTTGGGAATACCGCCAAGAGGTTTTTTTACAGGTTTATTGTCTTTGATTTCAGCTATAAAAAAAAGTTCATCCAATCCTTCTATGCCTGTGGTTATACCTTCTAATTTCGGAGCATTTTTAAGTGCTTCTTTTGCAGTTATAATTGAATCAAGTAATATTTCCTTTTCCATTGCAGACTCCTTTGCCTGCATATATTATAGCAAAAAATATTAGCAAATTAATATCAAATTAAATAAAATAAAAAGAAGAAAAAGAGGAATTATTTAACTTTTATGCAGTCTGTTTCTTTTTGTTTGTCAAATTCCCACCACTCTTTTTGATTCCAAGGTTTTAATTCTTTTAATTTTTTCATTAAGTATTCAAAATCTCTTGGAAGCAATGCCTGGTCTCCATCACTCAAAGCTTCTTTAGGACAATTGTGCATTTCAACTATTAATCCGTCAGCGCCAACAGCCATACCCGCATAAGCAAGGGCACTTACAAATTCTCTTTTTCCTGCTGCGTGGCTTGGATCTATGATAATAGGCAAATGAGTCATTTTTTGCATAATAGGAACCAATGTTACATCAAGAGTGTTTCTTACACTCGGTTCATATGTTCTTGTTCCCCTAAGGCATAAAATAACCTGTTCATTACCTTCGCTCATAATATATTCAGCACTCATTAAATGCTCTTTTACAGTTGATGCGATTCCGTTTTTGAGGATCACCGGTTTGTCAAGTTTTCCTATTGCTTTAAGCAGAGGAAAATTTTGCATATTTCTGGCCCCGATTTGAATAACGTCTGCATATTTGTAAACTACATCAATATCCTCAATGCTCATAAGCTCAGTTACAATAGGAAGTCCTGTTTCTTTTTTGGCTTCAAGAAGCATTTTAAGACCTTCTTCCCCGTGTCCCTGGAAAGAGTATGGTGAAGTCCTTGGTTTATATGCCCCGCCTCTTAGCATATGCGCGCCGTTTTCTTTTGCCACTTTTGCAAGATATACCACATTTTCTACTGTATCAACGCTGCAAGGGCCTGCAATAATTACTTTATTTCCTCCTCCGACTTTTACGCCTTCTATATCAAAAACACTATCTTCTGGATGGAATTCTCTGCTGGCTCTTTTAAAAGGAGCTGAAACTTCTAATACTTTAGCAACTCCCGGAAGAGTATTTAAAGGTTTTCCTGCCAAATCTGTTTTATCTCCGATAATTCCTATTACTACTTGTTTTTCACCAGGAGCAACACTTACTTCGTGTCCCCATGCTTTAATCTGTTCGATGGTTTTGTTAATTTCTTCTTCACTCGCTCCCACCTTCATCACTAATACCATAAATATTCCTTTAATATATTTTTTTGCAATTATAATGAAGTTTTTACTTTATGTCAATAAAAAAATATATCAATTAATAATTTTTTTCCATTATTTGTTATATTTTTTTGTTTTTATTGTTATAATTTCGTTAAAAAGTGAAAAATGGACAAAATTAATTTATTAAAAGAGGGTGTGACAAAAGAAAAGTTCTTAAAGATTTTTTCAAAAGATTATCCTGGATTTGATTTTCAAAGTTTATATAATATATTGAAATTTCAGGGATTCCCATTAACAATTATTGATAAAAAAGTTTTTTTAAAAACAGCATTAATTCCTTATCAAAAAGCCGAATATACTGTTGTCGATATTGAAGTTAACAATTCTAAACCAAATATTGGTCAGGTTATTGAAATAGGGGCTGTAAAAATAAAAAATTTAGAAATAGCTGATAGTTTTGATTTTTTAATTTATGCAGATGAAGTGCCTATTTTTGTAGAAAGAGTTACTGGAATTAATCAAAAAATGCTTGAAAATAAACTTTCTCAAAAAGAGATACTTAAAAAATTCAGGCTTTTTTTGGGAGATTCTGTATTTGTAGCGCATCCGGCCGATTTTGATTTTAATTTTTTAGCATATCAGTTCGAAAAAGAAAATTTGGGAAAACTTTTAAACAGACATTTATGTACCCTGACTCTTTCTCAAAAAACAATTGAAGCTAACCGTTACGGATTAAAATATTTAATGGAAGAGTTGAATTTGCCTGAGGAAACCCATCATAGAGCCCTTGGAGATGCCAAGACAGCTGCAAGAGTGTTTTTGAAATGTTTAAAAAATTTACCAGCAGAAATAGTCAGTGCGGAAGATTTGATTGAGTTTGGCAAACCCAGAAAAAATAAAAATAAACCAAAAAAATCTAAGTATTAATATAATTTTTATATTCTGCAAGATTTTTATTAAATAAAACTACTTTGTTTCTTCCGCTGTTTTTTGCTTCATAAAGTGCCATATCTGCAAATTTTATACACTCCCAGCCTTTTTTACACTGATCCGGATAAATGCTGACACCGACACTTATGGTCTTTTTAATCGTTTTTCCGTTATCCAGTTCTATTTCAGTGTTTTCAATGTTTTTTCTTATTTTCTCGGCAACATTTATTGCATCGTTTATATCTTTTATGTTTTGCAATATAACTAAAAATTCTTCTCCCCCATAACGCACGGCAATATCGCTTTTTCTGATACTGTTTTTTATAATATCAGATAATTTTTGTAAAACCAAATCACCGTTTTTGTGTCCGTATGTATCATTTACCCGTTTGAAATGGTCAATGTCAATCATCAAAAATCCAATTTTTCTCTCTTCCCTGTTTGCACTTCCCATAACAATAGGGAGAGTTTTTTCTAAAAATCTTCTGTTAAAAAGACCTGTAAGAGGATCTTTTATGCTTTGTTCATGAAGCAGTTCCAATGTATATTTTGATTCTATAATTGATGAAATTTCATTTAAATATGCTTTTATATAAGGCAAGTCGTGTTTTATTTTTTCTGTTTCATTTTTATTTATCATTATTTTTAATATGCCGGTAAAATTACCGCTGTTGGAAAAAGGTATGCAGATATAATCGTTTTCACAAAAATGCCTTTGGCAGATTTTTGGATACTGTATTGAATTGATTATATTTTTTGTTCTGTATGCTCTGCATAAATTAAAATTATCTGTTATATCACAGCATTCATCGCCTTCTGTTTTCGAATAAATAATCTCTTTTTTATTATTGTCTATTCCTATTAAAACAAAATGGTTTATACCGTAATTTTTAATTACATCTATTAACCGTTTTAAAATACTTTCCACGTCTATATCTTCTTCTATAAGTCTTTTAAATTTAAAAATTTCGCTTAACTGTTCAATGGTTTCTTTTGCATCGTTAAGTGGATCGTTACTTTTTTCTTTTTCAATTAACGTTGTATATTTTTCCTCAATTACTCCAAAACTCTCTTTGAGTTTTTTTAGAAAGTAATTGTAAGAATTTACAAAATTTTTTGCTTCTCCGTTTAATTTAGTGGAAATTTGTTGATTAAATTTTCCTTTTAAAATTTCTTTTGTACTTTTGCTTATGCTTTCGAAAATTTCCAAATATGGATTTAAGTAATAATTGACAATTAAAATTATAATTATTAAAGAAAATAAACCTATCGCTATTAATTTAGCCAAGGCTATATATAATTTGTTATAAAATTCTTCCGCATTATAAATAATTTTTAATATTTTTCCCTTTCCCAAATTTATGTAAGAGACAATCACTTTGTTTTTTCTGTCATAAACAGTTTTAGGTATATTTGTTTCTTCCAAAATGACAGCATTTTTAATATGTTTTGAATGTTTAATAATATTTAATAATTTGTAATAATCTTTTTCATTGTTCTCTAAAAACAGGTCTTTTATAAAACAGTTTTCATTTTCAATAACTGTATCTGAAAAATTTAAAAAAGAATATGAAATTGCGACAGTTCTGATTACTGTGGTAATTATCATTATCAATGCAATGATAATTAATATTCTTTTTTTCATGTCAATGCCCTAATGATTTTATCTTTTTTTTCACAGAAATGATTTTCTTTAGAAATAATAAACAAATCCCTTGCAAGATTTTTTTGTGTTGAAATTTTGACATCTTCAACTCTGATTTCGAATTTATCTAATACTTGAAGTATGGTTGAAACAATTCCTTTTTTATCAGGTGTTTGAATTTTCATTGCCGCATAGTTTGGTGAATGCATACAGTCAATTTTAATTTCCCTTTTGTTAAATCTGATTTCAGTTTTTATCTCTTTATTGTTTTCAAATGCTTTTTTTATATAGTTTTCAATAAGAGGAATGTCAAACTGTTCTAGTTTTTCATTGAATTCCATTTTGAAATATTTTATATTTCCTATTTTATAAATACTTAAATGATTAAGATTTAAGTTTAATTTTTCCAAGAACCATCCGATGTAAAAATTTAAATTATCTTCTTTTGCCAGATGTATAATTAAATGTGGTTTGTTTTCTATTTTATATATATAATTTCTGGTATCTTTTATCCATAAAATTAAATCTAATATTTCATTTATACTGTTTTGTAAAAAAAGCTGATTTGAAGGAGAGGATAAAACCTGCTTTTGAAGTGATTTTGGTAAATTTTTAAATTCTTCTTTATTTTTTAGAATCGTTTCTTTTCTTTTTCTTATGGTTATTTCATTGATTAATTCTTTATGTTTTAAAGCGATTAATGTATTTTCGTAAAGTGTTTTTAACAGACTTGCTTTAAAAGGTGTAAATATATCTTTCCCTACCGCTTTTATGTCAGCTATTGTTAGAATATATAAAAGATTTAAAAATCTTTCATTTTCTATAATTTCTGCAAAAGAGAGTATTACCTTGTCATTATAAATATCTTCTCTTTGGGCAACATTTGACATTAATGTATGGTATTTTATAAGTTTTGAAATAATTTCATCTTCAAATCCGATACTTTTGGCAAAATTTTTTGCAATTCTTGCCCCGATTATGCTGTGATCTCCACTTCTTCCTTTTCCCAAATCATGGAAAAAAGCGCTGAATCTTAAAATACTTCTGTCTTTTTGTGATAATTTCTTAAATTCTTCAAGTGCTTCCAATTCTTTTAATGTATATAAAGAATGAATATCTACCGGGTATTGGTGATATCCGTCAAATTGGGCTAAAAATTTAACTTTTTCAAACGGCGGTATTATTTTTTCCAGTTTTTCAGCCCTGTACAATGCAAAACAAAGCGGGTATAAATTTTCTTTATAAAATAATTTTTTTATATTTATTTTTTGATATTTGCTGTCTTTTAGTATAGAAATTAGAGAGATGTCGGTTTTATTAAAATTTATGTTTAAAAGCAGACTAATAATTTCTGAAAATTTTGTTTTTAAATTAAATCTTGTATATAAGGTGTTTTCGCACAAGTAACAATTTTTTTCTATTCTCATTTCTTTTATTTTGGAAAACGAATATTTATATAAAAACGGTTTTATAAGTTTTTTTATAGTGATGTTTGTTATTAAATTGATCTTCCATAACGCTTTTAATAAATCTTTTATAAATTTTCTCTCAGCTTTAATTCTGGGTGAATCGCTATATCCGAGGAGCAGGGCGACTTCCCTTTGGTATTGGATTAAAACTTTATCCAGTTTTTTTTTGGCTGCCAAATGCAGATAAACCCTCGTTTTAAATAAAAATTCAAGCGAAGTTCTGTAATCCCTAAAATCTTTTTCATTTATGTATTTAGGCACTAAATAAGAAGTGTTTGGGTAATTAAAAAGTACTTTACTGATCCAAAGAAGCGTGTTTGAATCCCTTATACCTCCAAAACCTTCTTTAATATTTGGTTCCATTGAAACAGGGTATTTTTGATGACGAAGTAACATTTCTTCATATTTTGCAAGTATGAATTCTTTTTTATTGTAATTTCTAATTTTATTAAGTTCATTTTGGGTTTCAGTCCATAAAAATTTGCTGCCTGTAATAAATCTTGATTCAAGGAATGCCGTTTTTATAGTAATATCTTCGTTGCTTGCCGGGAACAGGTCTTTTATTTCGTGAACCCTGTGGCCTATTTTTAAACCTAAGTCCCAAAGCATAGTTATAAAGTTTTCTATTAATGAATGAATATTGAAACCTTTAATGTCTTTATAAACAATCATTATATCGATATCCGAATAAATGGATAACTGTTCCCTTCCATAACTACCTAAAGCTATGATTGATATAGGAATTGAATTCATCAAAGGGGCATAATTATCAAAATTCTTTTTTATTAAATATTTATAAATGAGGGTTATAAAATAATCCATTTTTTTGGTATGTTTGACAAAAAAATCTTTACCGCCTTCTATTACGACATTTTGAAGATAGTTTTTTATTTCCTCTTTAAACTTTTTTGTAATTTCTAAATCATTATTGCTTGTGTAAATTAATTCTTCCAGTTGCATTTTTGCCTTTTTTGTGCTATTTTATCATAAAAAATAAAGGATAGCTATTGGAAAAAGAATTACAACTTTATGATTTGGATTTATTTAGTTTGGGGGAGAGAGCAAATGAAATAAGAACTCAAAAATACGGTAAAAAAACATATTTTAATATAAACAGACATATAAATCCGAGTAATATCTGCAAAGATGTATGTAAGTTCTGTGCTTTTTCAGCTCACAGAAAAAATCCAAATCCTTATACATTGAGTATCGAAGAATGTGTAAATATTGCAAAAAACGCATACAGCAAAGGTGCAAAAGAAGTTCATATAGTCTCAGCCCATAATCCTCATGTAGGGTATGATTATTATATGAATATTGTAAAGGAAATAAAAAAAGAACTTCCTGATATTCATATAAAAGCTTTTACGGCGGCTGAGGTTAATTTTTTAAGCTCTCTTAGCGGTAAAAGTTATGAGGAAGTTCTTGATGATATGATTGAAGCAGGTGTTGATTCTATGCCAGGGGGAGGGGCTGAAATATTTGATGAAGGAGTAAGAGCTAAAATATGCAAAGGAAAAGTAAGTAGTGAAAACTGGCTTAAAATTCACGAACTTTGGCATAAACGCGGCAAAAAATCAAATGCCACTATGCTTTTTGGACATATAGAAAATAGAGCCCATAGAATAGACCATATGTTAAGAATAAAAAGACTTCAGGATAAAACGGGCGGATTTAATGCATTTATCCCCTTAGTTTATCAGAGAAAAAACAATTATCTGAATGTAGATAAATTTTTAACGGGAGTTGAAATTTTAAAAACTATTGCAATAAGCAGAATTTTGCTTGAAAATGTTCCCCACATAAAAGCATATTGGGTAACAACCACTTTAAATCTTTCTCTTGTAGCTCAAAATTACGGTGCTGATGATATTGACGGAACTATAGAAAAAGAATCAATAAACTCAGCTGCGGGAGCTGCTTCTGCCAATGGTTTAAAATTAGATGAACTTATACATTTAATAAAAGATAGCGGATTCATCCCGGTAGAGAGGGATAGTCTGTATAATGAAATAAAAGTTTATAAATAAGATGAAATTTTATCTAATAAAAGTGTAGGGTTAATCGGCTTAATTATTACTTCTTTCGCTCCTTTATGTAAAGCTTCCGTTTTTTTGGAATCATCAGTAGTTAATACTAAAACAGGAATATTCATACATTCCGGCTTTTTTGAAGGAAAAATTTCTAAAAATTCCAATCCCCCCATTAAAGGCATTATCAAATCTAAAAGAATTATTTTGATATCCGGTGTAAGTTTATTAAGAGCTTCTAAACCGTTTTCGGCTTCAATAGGTTCATATCCGCCTTTTTTTAATATTGTTGCTAATAATTTTCTATTTGTAGCGTCATCATCTACTATCAATATTTTTTTACTCATTTGTTAACCTTTTTATTGATTCTAAAATATTATCCGGTAATAAATTTTTTAGAATTATATCAGCTTCTACATCTTTATTGGTTATAGCAATAATTTTAATATTGTTATTTTTTAAAGTTTTAACTAATTGGGATATATCAGAATTATTAAAACCTTCTTCAAGTAAGACAATATTGTTTGAATTATATTCTACTAATTTTGATAATTCATTTAAATTTTTAGCAACTTTTCCATCTGGAATTATGCTTTGTAAATAATCTGCCAATAAATCTGCTTCAGTTGCAATGATAATATTTGGCGTATTTGATGATACTTTCGGTTCTTTAAGTTGTTCTTCTTTTTCTGAAGCGGTTTCTTCAGTTTTTATAACAGTTTCAATATTGTCTGTATTTTCTTCATTTGCAGTATGTTTTGAATATTTGTTTTTGGAAATGTTTTCAATAATTCTTAATAATTCTTCTTTTTTTATTGGTTTTGAAATATAATCATCCATACCTGCACCTAAAAATCTTTCCCTATCTCCTTTTAAAACGTTAGCAGTAACAGCTATTATCGGAGTATGTGGAATTTCTTCTTCTTTTTCAAATTCCAGAATTTCTTGAGTGGCTTCAATTCCATCCATTACAGGCATTTGTGCGTCCATAAATATAACATCATATTTTTCAGGGTTCATGGAGTACTTATTAAATGCTTCTAGCCCATTATGAGCTGTATCAGCTTTAATGCCCAAATTTTTTAATGTGGTTTCAAGAAGTTTCATGTTAATAGGATTGTCTTCTGCTATTAATGCATTCAATTCATAAATTTGTTTTTCTTTTTGGGCTTGTTTTATTTCTCTTTTTATTTCTTCTTTTGAATAAAGAATCGCATTATATGTTTTAGACGGAACATTTGGATCAAAAATATTAAAACTATCTAAATTTAATTCATCTATTTTTTGCTTATTGGCTAATGATGAAACAAATATAATAGGGAGATCTGAATTTAATAATTCATATATTTTGTCTTTTTCGCTTTCTTCATAAAATACGACTATACCGTTAATTTTTTCTTTTTTAATTATTTTATTTAATTCATCTAAACTGTTAAATCCTATTTTATTAATACCAAAGTAATTTAAATATTCAAAAGAAATTTCTTTTCTTCTGCTGTCTTTAAAAGTATTTAGAAAAGCAACAGTTACATCGGATAATGATTTTGATCTGTATTTAGGTGCCGGATCCACTATATCAAACCATAAGTCAAAATAAAATTTACTACCTTTATTAATTTCGCTGTCAACTTTAATTTCCCCACCCATCATTTCAATATATGATTTAACAATTGTGAGTCCTAATCCAGTACCTCCGTATTTCCTTGTAACACTTTCATCTGCCTGTGCAAACGCTTCAAATATTTTATTTTTCTGTTCTTCGCTCATACCTATACCAGTGTCTTTTACTTCAAAATAAATATTAGCCTTATTGTTTTCTATTTTGTTTAATTTTGCAGTTACTTCGATAAGCCCGTTTTTGTGTGTAAATTTGATTGCGTTATTAATTAAGTTCGTTAATATTTCTTTTATTTTTAAAACGTCACCTTTTACAATGCTTGGTAAATCCGGAGAAATATAAGCCACATATTCAATTTCTTTTTGAGCACACGGTGTTGCAAAAACCTCTAAAGTGTTTTCAATTTCATCTTCAATTTTGAAATCGATTATTTCAAGTGTTAATTTGTTGCTTTCAATTTTTGAAACATCCAAAATATTATTTACAATTTGAAGTAGATTTTCTGCACTTTGGGCAATTGTGTTAATATAATCATGCTGTTCTGGGGTAAGTTCAGTTGTTTTAAGAAGTTCCAAGAATCCTAAAATTCCATTTAAAGGAGTTCTGATTTCATGGGACATATTTGCTAAAAATAAAGATTTGGCTTTTGAAGCCTCTTCTGATTTTTTAACCGCTTCTTGTGTAATTGCAATAGCTTCCTCGGTTATTTTTAGTGCTTCATTCATTCCTTTTGGAGAGTTTATATCAATTTTAACATTTTCTCCTGTAATTGGAGCTAATTTTGTTAACATATTTGATAAAGCTTTAATATGGCTTCTTATTGTTTTATTAATAAAATAACCCAATAATAAAACAATAACTGCAATTATAAAGATAACAATTGCTATATTTCTTTTTTTAATAATTTCAGAAATTAAAGTATTAATCTGCTTATTGATATCGTTATTTATTGCATTTGTAGAATTTTTAAAAAATGAAATTCTTTTTGTAAAAATATTAAAATAGTCTATAGCATCAATAGGATAACCTTCAAAATTATTGTTTAAATAATACCCCATATTGGCTTGTTGAATATAAAAAATTGTGTCTTTAATAGCTTTTTCTATTTTTTTAAATTGAGGATCATTAAAAAATCCTTTTGCCCTTGGATTATTACTTAAATTGGTTATTAAAATATTTGAATCATGAAAATATTTCATTAAAATATTTTCATAATCTTTATCACTCATTGGTATGTCAGCAGTAATGAAATATGAACCGAAACCTCTAGTAATACCTGAATATGCAATCATTTTATCTAATTCAAGTTTTAATGCAAAATTTGGTTTTACAACTTGAGGGAAATGTTTAAAAATTCTGGATTCTGCATTTAATATTGAATTTTCCAGATCTGTGTAATAGGTAAAAAAATATGAATGAATATAATCTTTGGAAAAAGAATCAATTTTATGTCTGACATTTTGTAAATTATTTAATTTATTCAGTACATTTTTAATTTCTGAATAAAATTCCGGATTTTTATGTATAAAATCTCTTAAGTCTTTAATTGCTTTATCAAAAAGAATTCTTTTTTGTAAAACAAGTTCTTTTGATTTTGGATAATTTCCTTTTGAAATTGAATAAATAGAACTCACCCCCCTCTCTTGACCTAAATATACTAATAAATTTTCAAGTCTATTACCCAGTTCGAGATATTTGATGTTTAATTTATATTCATTGTATTTTTTAAATTGGGTATATAAATTGTAACCGCTCCAACTGATTAAAATTAAAGAAGGGAGCCAAATAGCAATTGCCAATAATTTTGATAGTGATAATTTCATTGTTTTATCTCCTTAATATTAATTGTTTTAGGACAGATTAGTTTATTAGTTTTAATTAGTTTTTTAGCTTTATAATTACCTAAACTTTTCGCTGCACATAATAACAAAGTTGCTTTTTTTAAATTTTTTTCGACACCCCATCCGTTTAAATATAATTCGCCAAGTAATGCCAATGCCTGCGCCGAAGGTTCTTTTTTATTTATAGAAGTATTTACTATTTCTTTTAAATAACTGCTAGCTTCAATAAAAAGCCTTTGTGCTTTTTCAGGATTTGTGTTAATAAATCTTTTAGCTTTTTGTATGTCTTTAAATGCGGAAAAATATAAATTTTGTGCAAACACCAAAGCCCCAATAAAAATAATTGTTTTTTTCATTAGTTTCCTTTTAAAATTCCCTCTAAGTCATTAATGTTATCAATACGTGTGTTTAATAATTTTTCAATGTATTTTTTATCTTGTTGGAATTTTTTTTCATCCTGTGTTTCTAAATAGTATCTGATTGTGTTTATAACAAGATGTTTGATTTTAGGATCTATTTCTATATTTTTTGTATTTTTCGTTTCTTCTTTATTAAAAAGTGGGTTAATATAATCATATAATTTATCTGTAAGTTCTTTGATTTTGTTAATTTCAGTTTTATTTTTTGATTCTTCATCAATTGTTTTAAATATAAATGCCAAGTTAGATAATCTTAAATTAAGACAAGCTCCTTTTAAATAATGCGCTATTTTATGTATTTCTTCATAATTTTGTGCATTTATAGCTTTATATAGTTCATTTTTTTTGTTTTTAATTTGATTGAGCAAGTCTTCAAATAACTCATTTGCCATTTTTTCATCAATTCCCAAATCTTCTGTTGCTAGTTGTAATTCTTTTTTTATTGTTTCATTAATTTTGTCCTTTTTCTCAAAAATTTTTTCGCATTCGGTAATATTATCGTTGAAATTTAATTCAATTGGTTTATTTTCTTCTTCTTCAATTATTTCAGGAACAGATAATGTCTGCGGAGTTTCTTCAATAGGAATATTTAATACTTCATTATCATTTATTAATGGTTTTTCAAGTTCAAATTGATCAGGATTTTGAATGTTTGGTTGGTTGATTGAAGTATTTAATAAAGGCTCTTCTGTATTAAAACTTTTTTCTTCTATTTTTTCCAAAATATATATATCTAAATTTTTTAAAGTCAAAAGTTCTTCTTTTTTTATTTTAAATACGATATTAAACAGTTCTATTGAATGTTGATTAAGGATTGCCATTTCTAATTCAATTTTTGTAATTATTTCAGACACCTTTTCCAAAGAAGCATTAAATAAATTTAACAAATTTTTACTTACTGCTATTATTTTACCATTTTCATAGATTATCATTTTTCTTCCCTTTCTTTCATTTCTTTATAAATTTTTTCATATTTTTCTTTGTCTTCTTTTGATACCGGTCTTCTGGCGGCTATATAACCTATTTTTATGCCGTTGTCATCAAAAATAGGTTCTATAAATGCTTCTACCCAATAATATTTTCCATCTTTTCTTAAATTTTTTATAAATCCTCTGAATTTTTCGTTTCTTTCAATTGTCTCCCACATTTGTTTAAAAACTGCTTTTGGCATATCGGGATGTCTTATAATATTGTGAGGTTTGCCAATTAACTCTTTTTTAGAATATCCGGAAAGTTTGCAAAAAGGGGTATTTGCATATGTTATTATGCCTTTAAGGTCAGTTTTACTTATAATTGGTCTGCCTATAACACCAACATCTTCAAAAGTAACTTCTTCATCAATCGGTTTAGGTCTCATTGTTGTACCTTAAAATGATTTTAATGGAAACTTAATTTTTGCTATTTTATCTAAAATTTAGTAAAATGCAAATAAAAAAAGGGATTTTTATGAAAGTTTTACTTATAAAAGATGTAAAGGGGCTTGGAAAAGCAGGTGAAATTAAAAATGCAAAAGATGGATATGCAAGAAATTATCTTATCCCAAAAGGTTTTGCAAAACTTGCCACTCCTGAAGTTATAAAAGAGTGGGAAGAAGAACAAAAGAAAAAACAAGAAGAGTTGAAAAAAGAAATTGCTAGATTAAATGAAATAAAAGAAAAAATAGAAAATACATCTATCGTTATTAAACACAAGCTAGGGGCTAACGGACAACTTTATGGAGCTATTACAAATAAAGAGGTTGCCGAAAAATTAAGAGAAAACGGAATCGATATTGACAAGAAACATATTGAAATGCAGCAGATTAAAACTGTAGGAGAATATAATATTGATATAAAATTGGGACATGGAATTCATGCCAACCTTAAACTTGTAGTTGAAGGTGAATAATGAAAATTAATTTAGAAGCAACTACAATACTTGGGGTTAGAAAAAACGGTATTGCAGTAATTGGAGGTGACGGCCAGGTTACTTTTGGCCATACAGTTTTAAAAGGAAACGCCACAAAAATAAGGACTCTTTATAACGGAAAAGTACTGGCGGGTTTTGCAGGAAGCACCGCTGATGCGTTTATTTTATTCGACATGTTTGAAAACAATCTTCAGCAAAGAAAAGGGGATTTGGTAAAATCAGTTATTGATTTTGGAAAAGCATGGAGGAAAGACAAATATTTAAGACGTCTTGAAGCAATGATGATAGTGTTAAATCCTGAGCATATTTTTATTTTGAGCGGAAACGGGGATGTAGTAGAACCAGAAGATGGAGAACTTGCAGCTATTGGGAGCGGCGGTAATTATGCAATTTCAGCTGCAAGGGCACTTGTAAAACATTCAAATCTTGCTCCTGAAGAAATTGTAAAAGAGTCTTTGCATATAGCGGCCGATTTATGTATATATACCAATCATAATATTAAAATTTTAAAAATTGAAGGGAAAAGATGAATTTAACACCAAAAGAAATTGTACAGTATCTTGATGAATATATTATCGGTCAAAAAGAAGCTAAAAAAACAATAGCAATAGCTCTCAGAAACAGATATAGAAGAATGCAGCTTCCAAAAGAATGGCAAGATGATATTATGCCAAAAAACATTATGATGATAGGGCCAACAGGAGTAGGTAAAACGGAGATAGCAAGAAGAATGGCTAAAATGATGAAACTTCCGTTTGTAAAAGTTGAAGCAAGTAAATATACGGAAGTTGGATTTGTTGGACGTGATGTTGAAAGCATGATTAGGGATTTGGTTAATAATTCTTTTAATTTGGTAAGAGAAGAAATGCAAGAAGCCGCAAAAGAAAAAATTGAGGAAAATGTAATCGAGGAAATTACAAAAAAACTGATTCCTCCTCTTCCAAAAAACGCTCCAGAATCTAAACAGATTGAATACAGCCATACATTTGAAAAAATGAAACAGAAAGTTAAAAACGGAGAAGTTGACCATTTAAAGATTACAATTGAAGTGGAAGAAGGAATGGAAGGGGATGACAATCTTCCTCCTGAAATGATAAAAGCCCAGGAAAGTATTGTAAAAATTATAGGAATTTTCAATAAAAATAAAGAAAAAAAAGAAGTAACTGTAAAAGAAGCAAAAGAGCTTCTTAAAAAAGAAGCAGCTGAAAAGGTTATAAGTAAAGAGGAACTTAAAAAAGAAGCTTTAAGAAGAGCTGAAAATGGAATTATTTTTATTGATGAAATTGATAAAATTGCAGCAACCGGAAATCAAAGACAAGACCCTAGCAAAGAAGGAGTTCAGAGGGATTTGCTCCCAATTGTGGAAGGTTCTACAGTTAATACAAAATTCGGCTATGTAAAAACTGATCATATTTTATTTATTGCAGCGGGTGCTTTTCATGTAAGTAAACCAAGTGACCTTATTCCAGAACTTCAGGGTAGATTCCCTTTAAGAGTTGAATTGCAAAGTCTTGATGAGGAAGCTTTATATCAAATATTAACTAAACCTAAACATTCATTAATTAAACAATATGAAAAACTACTTGAAGTGGAAGATGTTACCTTAAAATTTACTGAAAGTGCATTAAGAGAAATTGCAAAATATGCATTTTTGGCAAACGAAAAAACGGAAGACATAGGAGCTAGACGTCTTCATACAGTAGTAGAAAAAGTTTTGGAAGATATTAATTTCAGTGCCGATGAATATAAAGGTAAAGAATTTATAATAGATGAGGCTTATGTAAAAAGCAAACTTGACGATATAGTAGAAAATGAAGAAATAACCAAATATATTTTATAAGGATTAAAATGCCAAAAAGCGGTTTTGTTGGAATAATTGGCAAACCAAATGCTGGAAAATCAACACTTCTAAATTGGCTTTTAGGAGAAAAAATAGCTCTTGTTTCTCCTAAAGCCAACGCTTCAAGAAAAAGAGTAAATGCAATTGTTATGCATAAAGATAACCAAATAATACTTCTTGACACTCCTGGACTTCACGAAAAAGAAAAACTTCTTAATAAATTTATGTTAAATGAAGCACTGAAGGCTTTGAGTGACAGTGATTTAATTCTTTTTTTAGCTGATGTCAGGGATAATGTAGAAAAAAGTGGATATCAGTGGTTTTTAGAATTAAATAAAAAAAATATACCTCATATTCTTGTTCTTACTAAGACAGATTTGGTAACAAAAGAAGAATTGGAAGGTAAAATAAAAGAATATGAAAAAATTTCTAAAGCCCTTAAGATTATTCCAATTAGTGCGGTTGAAGGAAAGGGCAGGGAAGAATTATTAGATACTATAGTTGAATATTTACCTGATCATCCTTATTATTATGATCCTGATATAATATCAACTGAACATATCAGAGATATATATAAAGAATTAATACGGGAAGCTTTGTTTGAAAAATTAGGGGATGAAATACCTTATGAAACTGATATTTTAATAGAAAAATTAAAAGAATTTGAAAATTTAGATAAAGTTTATGCTACAATTATAGTTGAAAGAGATTCCCAAAAGGGAATGGTCATAGGTAAAAAGGGGAAAAAAATAAAAGAAATCGGCTCATATGCCAGAAAATTGTTAGAAAATTTCAGTGGTAAAAAAATATATTTAGAGCTTTTTGTAAAAGTTGTCAAAGGCTGGAGTAAAAATAAAAAAATGTTAGAAGAATTAGGATATGAGGTAGAATTATGAAACTTAAAGAAAAATGGAACAATGTAGCGTCAAAAATTAAGTTTTTAAGAAAATATAATTATGATATAAATAAAGTTGTAGGTGTAAAAGGAAAAGAAAGGTATATTTTATATGCCAATAAAAAATTGTTGAGGATATATCGTGATGATTTAAGAAGCACTCCTTTAATAAATACTTACATTCCAATCGAAAATGCGATTTTTTATAATTTTGAGCTTGAAAAAAATTTAATAGAAAAAATAGAATTAGATAAATTTATTGAAACAAAAGTTTATGAAGAAACTGGTATTAATGAAACAGAAAGTTATATTATCAAATATAAAATAGTTGATTTATTAAAAAATGATAAAAAAGTAATAGTGGAAACAGTAATAGTATCAGAAAGTATAATCAAAAATGATTTTAAATATATTTTAGACGAAACGGGATATATTGATTATATATCATTTCCGGCTTTTTCTTACAGATCTTTGTATCAGGAGAATATTCTTACCTATGCAAATGATATGTTTGTTGTAATACTGGAGGATAAAATATTCATTACATTTTATTCTAAAGGTAAATTGGTAAAAATTGTTACAATTTCCGGGGGACTGGATAAAATTTATGATAGGGTTTCAAAATTAAATATTGCAAATTTTGATTTAGAAACTTTTAAAAAACTGTTAAACAAAAAAGGTTTGGATCAGGAAAATTATTCTTCAAATGAATTTATTGTTTATAATGAATTATTAAAAGAATTTAATACATTTGGAGGTATAATAGAAGATCAGATTAAAAAATTAATTGAAGTTTACAATATTGATAATATTGATAGAATATTTATCACCACTAAATTCGGAAACATTGAAGGACTGGATAATTATTATTCTAAATACCTGAATATTGACACATTTGATTTTGAATTTTATGAAAATTATAATCTTGACAGACTTCCTATTGATCCATTATTGTTTTTAGGAATGCTTGAAACGCATTATGCTTATAAATACAGTGATTTTAAATATAATTTTTCTCTTTTTTTAAGAGAACCTACATTTTTTTATAGACCGAGCGGTCAATTTGTTTTGAGTGTGACAGCAGCCACTATTATTTTTTCTGTTGTACCTTTGTATCAATATATTAATGGGTTGGTTTATCAATATAAAAATAATCATTTAAATTCTAAGATTCAAAAATATAATAAGGATATCTCAGCTTTGGTTTCTAAAAAAAGTAAACTGGAAAATCAAAAAAATAAAATTGAAACAGTTATAACAAAATTGTTAAACAAAATAAAAAAAGATAAGCTTTTAATAAATGAGCTTTATAAATTTAAATATTCTTATCTTCCAAAATCACAGGAATTGACTGATATAACATTAATAATTAATAAAAATAAAGTTTATATAAAAAATCTTAATTATAAAAATAGTGAATTTATAATTGATGTGTTTTCCAGTAAAGATTCAAATATCGCAAATTTGATTGACGATTTGACTCACAATGGATATAATGCTTATACCGATAGTATAAAATTAGATAATAAAAAATATATTTCAAAAATTAGGATAAAAGAATGAAACAGAAAAATTTTTTAGACAAATTTTTTGAAAATAAGACTAAAAAAGACATTTTATATATTCATATAATGACAATATTTTTAATAGGGTTTATTATATATTATTTTATTTATCCAGTTAGTTCTTCCTATCAAATCAGACAAAAAAACAATTATAGTCACAATATGGAAAAATTAAATAAATTAAAAATACAAAAAAATACGTTTACAGTACAAATTATTAATTTGACTAAAACTATAAAAAAACTTTCTTTGAAAAAAATTTCTCTGCATAAACAAAAACTTTTTTTTGATGATTTAGTTTCATTATTGGATTTTGCAGAATTTAATAAATATAAATGGGCAAATTATGTAAAAAATATTGTACATGATGCTAAAAATGAAGGTTTAAAATTAATTGATTTTAAAAATGAACTTTTTAATGACAATAATAATACTTTTATAAATAAAAAAATGGATATAACTGTAAATATTAAAGGGGAATATAAGAATTTAATTTATTATATTTATAAATACGAAAACACCAAAGAATTATTAAGAGTAAATGAGTTAAATATAAACGAGAAAGGTGATTATATGATTAAATTTTCATTATATGGGTATAAAAAATGAGAAAAATATTATTTTTAATAATAGGGGTTTTTTTGATAGCTTCAACTAATGAAAAATATTTAGAATATACAAATAAATTAGTAACCTATAATTTTGAACTTAAAAATATTGATAAAATAAAATCCCCATTTTACAAAATTAAGAAGCCAATATTTTTAAATAATAAAAAAATTAATAAAAATATAAAGAAAATTATTCATATTTCCCTTCTTTCTGTTTTTAATGATACCGCTTATATAAAAATAGACGAATATATGGGTGATGAATTAATAAATACTTATAAAAAATGGGTGAAAAAAAATGATAAAATAAAAAATTGCAGAGTGGAAAATATATATTCAGATAAAATTGTTATAAAATGTGGTAAAAAACAATTAATAAAAAAATTAAATGTAAAATCATTAAGAATAAGGATTGGACAATGAAAAAAATATTTTTAATATTATTTATGATTTTAAATATATACGCTAACGACTGTTATAATAAGTTTTTTACTTATTCAAACAGTATTAATTCTCAAGAAAGAATGAAAATAAAAGATTTTTTAGATTTATTAGTTACTCAAAAATGTGGGATAAATATTGTTTATGATGATGACGAATCTAAAAAAATTGTTGATAATAAAATGCCTTTTGTAAAAATTAAACATTTTACATTAAGAGAAATTTTAGATTTATTGTTGGCAAAAAGAAATTTGTTTTATTCTTTGAGTTCCAATACGTTAGAAATTAGTTATTTTAAAACTAAAACTTATAAATTAGATTTTCTTACATCATCAAGAACCGGAGAATCCAATTTGGATGCAACAGACAGTAAGGTTAAAAATACATATGATTTTGATTTTTGGGATAAAATAGAAGACAATATAAAAACAATTTTACAGAATACATCTAAAGATTATAAACCTCCAGTAATTGACAAAGCTGCAGGTTTGATAACTGTTACTGGTACTAAAAAACAAGTTCAAGAGATAGACGAATATATTAATAATTTAATAAAAAGGTTAACAAAAGAAGTATTAATAGATGTTAAAATATATACCGTTGAGCTTTCTGAATCTCATAAAACAGGTATAGATTGGTCAAAATTAAATTTAGCATTGGATAGTCAGTCTATACCAGTAAACAATTTTGCACATAAAGTATTTGGCAGAGAATCAGTTTTTAATTCTGCAACCTTTAATTTACAAGGATTTTTAAATTTCTTAGCAGAGAATGGAAATGTTAATTCATTGTCAAATCCTAAAATAGTAACATTAAACAATCAAAAAGCTATCATTAGTGTTGGTGATACCATTTATTATAAGTATGCTTCCAGTGTAGTGAATAATCCAAATGCAGCACCATCAGTTGAATATACAATTGATTCTAAATTTGTGGGTGTTGTGCTTGATATAACACCGCAAATTAATGATAACGGAGATATTATTTTAAGTATAGCTCCAAGGATCAGTTCATTTAAAAATCAAAATCAGTTAAAAGATACAACAAGAGATATGCCTCCTGACACAAGAGACAATACAATGCTAAGTATTGTTAAATTAAAAGATAATGATACTTTAGTATTAGGCGGTCTTATAACAAATGAAGATTCTTTGAATGTAAACGGTGTACCGGTTTTAAAAGAAATACCGTTGGTTAAATATCTCTTTTCCTCAAAAGAAAAAGTTACAAACAAAAAAGAACTTGTTTTTGTAATAACACCACATATAATTGATTTTAGTAAGAAAAAAACTCTGAGGGATTTAGGGTTTGGAAAATTTTAGTCTGGTAAAAGATCTGTTCAGGGATGTGGTTGATGTAAAAAATTATATTCCGCTTGCCAGTATTGAAAAATTAAAAATTGACCTGACAAACGCAATCGAACAAAATGAAAAAATGATTTTTCTCTCAGGTGCCGCTGGAAGTGGAAAAAGTATGATTTTAAATTCTATTTATAATAATTTAAAAGAAAAAAAAAATATATTTTATATTTCTAATCCTTTTTTAGAAATAAATGCTGTATTGAATATAATTAAAACTTTGAATATTGATGAACATTATTATCTTTTTATTGATGAAGCCCAGCTTTTAGATGATTCTGTTTTAGAGAATTTAAGAATATATGCTGATAAAGGTAATTTAACAATAGTTTTTGCAACACATGATGTAGATTTAAACAGATTGTTGCAAAAAAGACATTTTGAAACCAGAATTAATTATATTTTCAGGACATTACCGATTAGATTAGAGGAAGTTGAATATTTTATAAATACCAAATTAATAAAGGCTGATTATGTTTCATTAGCCGAAAAATTTAAACCTAAACATTTTAAATTAATATATAAGTATACTGATGGTTCATTAAGAAAAATAAATCAATTTATGTTTAAATTATTTGATGTGCTTGAATTTTTTTATCAAAGAGATAAAGAAAAAGTTTTTAAAAATTTGGCTAAATATATGGAAATAACATATATGGATATAAAAGGGTTTTAGTGCATAAATATGAAAAACTGGAAAAAATATATTATAGAAAAAAATTTTTGAAATTTTTGATTGTTTTTATAATATCTGTAATATTTATTTTAGTTGGATCAAAAATATTTATGCTTTATAATTATCAGCAGAGTAATTCTTATAAAAAGAATAATGATAATAATTCTTCTAAGAAAAAAGAAAAAAATATTCCTACAGTAACTGTTAAAACTGCTAAAGTTACTAAAATTTCTAAGAATAACAACTTTAAAAAAGAAAAAAATATGACAAAAAACGATAATAATATAACAAATAAGATACCGATGATATCTTTTGTATTTCCAAAAATTGATATTAATAATACAAAAGAAATAAACAATGAGATAAATAAAGAAGTAAAAAAATATATAAAGAAAAAAATTAATAATCAAAAGAAAATGTTACCTAAAATAAAAGAAAAAAATAAACAAAAACCTTTAATAATTGAAGAAAATGTAAAAATAGATGATTTGATTAATACTTATAATCAAAAACCATCTTTTGATTTAGCTATTCAAATATCACAATATTATTTAAATAAAAATAAATTAGATTTAGCAAAATTATGGGCACTTAAGGCAAACAGTATTAATCCTTCCAGATATGAAAGCTGGAAGATATTTGCTATTATTTTATTGAGAAAAAATAAGAAAGAAAAAGCAAAAGAAGTTTTACAAACATATTTGAATGATTATGGCCAAAATGATGATATTCAAAAATTATTAAGGAGTATAAATGAATGAACATATTTTAAAAGAGATAAAAGCGCTTCCACCTTTGCCAAAAAGTATAATGGAGATACAAAGGATTACTAATAACCCCAATTCTTCAATATCGGATTTAGTAAAAGTAGTTAAAGAAGATCCGATGCTTACAGCCAATTTGCTTAAAGCAGCCAATTCTCCTTTATATGGATTTACCAGACAGATAAAAAATGTAGATCAGGCCGTTTCTCTGTTTGGAATGGCTACAGTAAAAGGATTTGCCATTTCTTTTGCAATTAAAAACACTCTTAAATTTGATTTAAGCGCATACGGTATAAGCGAAGATCAATTCCATGATGTATCTGCTAAAAGAAATGCCGTAACACTTTTATGGTACAAAAAAAACAGAAAATATTTAGATATTTTAGCAACAGATTCTTTTTTAATTGATATAGGCGCTGTTATAATTTCTGTTGTATTAAGTAATCTCGATAAAGTAGATGAATTTAGAACTAATTTAACTCCTGAAAACAGAGAAGAACTTGAGAAAAAATTTATTGGAATGACAACCGCTGAAGTTAATGCTAAAATATTTTCACATTGGGGATTTAGTGAAGATTTAATAGAATCTATGAGAAATTTAGATAACCCTAATGGTAAATATGAAAAAGAAAGCGCTTCACTTCTTACGTTAAAAAATTTAATCAATCTTTTAAACGGATATAACGAAGAAAATGAAAAAAAAGCTTTGGAAATTGCAAAAAAATATGAATTAGATATAGAATCTTTAAAATTGGCAATTGAACTGATAATAAAAGGGAATAATTGAAGGAATTTATATATAAACTTATAAAAGGAATTGATAGAAAGGATATTCCAAGAGATAAAAGGGATCTGATAAATGATTTAATTGCATTTAAAATTGTTACAAATGGAAAAATCATAAAAATAAAATCTAAATATATACCTGGTAAAATTGATATTACAAAAAAAGGTTTTGGATTTTTAATTCCCATGACAAAAGGGAAAGATCTATTAATTGAAGAGCATCACTTAAATTCTGCAAGTAAAGGTGATTTGGTAATTGCAGAAAAATTATTTAATAAAAAAGGAAGGCCTAAGGCAAAAGTAATTTATATTATAGAAAAAGCTTTCGCATATACTGTCGGATATTTAACATTTGAAATTAAGAATGGAAAAAAAATACCATTAATCAGAAATATAAAAACAAATCTTCCAACTTACGTAAAAGTTACAAAAAAAGCCTTAAAAAATCTCCCTGAAAATGCGGTGTTTAAAATAAATAATTATACTTCAACTATAGAAGAGGTTTTAGGGGTATTAGACGATCCGTGGGTGGATGAAAAAATTTCACTTGCCCTTTATAACAAAAAAGAAGAGTTTTCAAAAGCTGCATTGCTTGAGTCACAGTCTTATGGAGATTATGTAGATAAAAGCATGTATCCCGATAGAATTGATTTAACAGATAAATTTTTTTGTACAATTGACCCAGTAACAGCAAAAGACCATGACGATGCAATATATTTTGATAAAGATGAAAATGCCCTTTATGTGGCAATCGCAGATGTTAGTGAATACGTATATTTAAACGGAAATATAGATAAAGAAGCAAAAGAGAGAGGGTTTAGTATCTATTTTCCACACAAATCTATTCCTATGCTGCCTCGTGCCTTGAGTGAAAATATTTGTTCGCTTAAAGAAAATGAAGACAGACTCAGTTTTATTTTTAAAATTACTTTGGATAAAAACAATAATGTAATAAAAGAAGAACTTTTTGAAGGAATTATTAATTCAAAAAGAAAATATTCTTATGAAAAGGTTGATGAATTTTTGGCGGGAAAATTTGAAAACAGTGATGAAACAGATAAAAAAATTCTTTCTTGGCTTCTGCCTCTGTGGGAAAAAATTAAACATATAAGGGCAGAAAGATTAAAAACAGGTCTTGATTTTGAAAGCGACGAAATTAAAATGATTCTGGATGAAAACGGCCTTATTAAAGAAGTAAGTATTGAAGAGGAAACCCCTTCTCATTCACTTATAGAAGACTGTATGCTTTTGGCAAATAAAGCAGCTGCCAAAATAATAGACTATGGAATTTTCAGAGTTCACGAAAAACCTTCTTCTACCACTATTGACGAACTTTACAATAATTTGTTGTCTCTTGGAATTGAAGTAAACGAAGATGAAGATTTTGTAAAAAATGTAAAAAATATTCAAGCACAGGCAAAAGAGATTGGAATAAAAAAAGAAGTGGACAAATTAATTATCAAGGCACAACAGCAGGCAAGATATGATGCTGAGAATCTTGGTCATTATGCTTTAGGGTTTGAAAAATATACACATTTTACATCACCTATTCGTAGATATTCGGATTTGACTCTTCACAGACTTTTAAAATCAATCATTAGAAATGATGAAAAAATGAAAAATTTTATTTTAAGAAATATTGAAGCTTTGGTTGTTAAAATAAGTGAACTGGAAAGAGAAGCAATGAAAGTGGAGTGGGATTTTTATGACAGAAAATATGCCAGAGTTGCAAAAATTAATATTGGTAAAATATATAAGGGTATAATTGAAGATACTGAAATTCCGCCTATCGCAAAAATTTTAGAAGATAAATTGCTTGGAAGCAGGGTGTTTTTAAAAGATAAAAAACAGTTTAATTTGTTTGAAAAAGTAGATATTGAAATAGTTGATTCGAATATTGCAACTGCAAAAATAAGAGGGAAAGTAATAGATTAAAAACTGTAATCTATTCCAAAAGCCATTAATAAAGCCCCTCCGTCTTTAAATGTTCCTTGTATAGGAGTCCCATCTGATTGTTTCATAATAACACTTCTTTCTTTCTGTTTTGCATAAAGCACAGAAAATCCTAATTTCATTCTATCATCCATTTTGTATTTAAATCCACCTGAGAATATTTGTTTATCACTATCAGGTAATGAAAAATCTATTGTATCATCCGGCACAGGTGTTTCATCATATGTGAATCCCAGCATAGCTGTAAGTTTTTTATTGCATTGATGTGTCAAACCGATTCTATACGAGTTTGCGTCTTTCCAATGTTTTGGTATAGGTGTACCAAAAATTCCTTCTACATAAGGATCGTTGAGATTAAAATCAAGTTCTTTATAATCAGACCAGAAAGTTCTCTCAAGTACAAATTCAAGTGTTGTTTTGTTAAAAGTTTTGGCAAATGCCAGATTCAGTGCCGCAGGCAGAGGAATTTTTACTTTTCCGTTTGTTTTAAATGATATTAATGTAGAAATATCATCAGGATTACCGGTTAATAAAAATTTACTGTAATATCCACTTGCGTCACCGTTTAGTGTCATGTTTATTTTTGAACGGTAAGTTAAAGCTATTTTAGTATCTCTTTTATCATTTTGATATGAAGCAGCAGCATTCCATCCAAAATCGATTGAATCTCCATTTAAATATTGGGAATATAAACCTGCTCTAAATGCGTTTGCTATCCCCTCACTTCTGAGAGCTCTTATACCAAAAGCTATACCAAAATTATTATTAACTTTATATGCAATATTAGGATTAAGTTCAACCGTTTTTAATGTAAATTCTTTCGCTCCAAGCTCCGGTACGGGGTCGTCCCATTTTTTTGAAAGTCCGGCAGGGGTTGTAATAGAAAGTCCCCATCTGAAATTATTGTAATCTTTTGAGCTAAAATGGAAGAGGGGGATTAAATAATCTTCATCTCTGGATTCATAAATTTCCCCATTTTGATTGTCGAATTCTATTTTGTTTAAATGGATGTAACTCATTAAAAATTCGTAACTGTTTTTATCTTTATTGAAAACCATATTTGCAGGGTTGTAATAGTTTGCATCAGCCCCGTGTGCATTTGCTACATTTGCTGCACTTAAAGCCATACCGTTTATAGATTGTTCAGGGATTTTATATCCGTTTGCCAAAAGAAGTGATGAAGTAATGATAGATAATGCAATAATTTTTTTCATAAAATCTCCTTTTAAGTTATTGTATAATTCTAACAAAAAGGTTAAAATGAATAAAAGAGAATTTGATGGTTTAAAAGAATTACCTCATTTTTGTGTGTTTTATGGAAACAGTTTTTTTCTGAATCTGTATCAAAAAAAAATTGAAGAAAAATTTGAAAAAGAAAATATGTTAAAACTTTATTATGATGAATTTGATAAAAAATTGGCTAAATCTCATTTAATAGAGAGTTCTTTATTTGGTGGGCAAAATATATTAATTGTAAAGACAAATAAATTTAATAAAGAACTGGAAGAACTCAAACAGTATGTTAAAGGCAATTATTGTTTTGTGTTTTATACGGGAAATAAAAAATTAGATTTGAAAAAAGATGAATTTGTAAGGTTTTATAATCCTTCTTTTAAAGATATCATAGAATATACAAATAGACTGTGTGAAAAAGAACATTTGCATTTATCAAATGATGCAAAAAATTTTTTGGCAAAAAGCATAGATCCGCTTTTTTTAGAAAATGAAATAAAAAAACTAGCGAATTATAAAAAAGAAATTTCTTTAAAAGATATAGAAGATATTGTTTTTTTATATAAAGAGGAATCATTTGAAGATTTATTTGTAAAGATTTTAAACGGAAGAGATTTTTTTGATGATTTAAAAATAATTTTAGAAACAGTAGATTATAAAAGAATAATACCGGCTTTAATAAACTATATTACCACACTTTACCAGTATCATATTTTTATAAAAATAACGGGAAAATCAAACTTAAAGGAATTTTTGGGATATCAGCTTCCTTTTGATATAGAAAAGCAAAGAATTGAACTTGTTATTAAATTAAAAGAGAAAGATTATAAAACTCTACTCGATTTTTTATTAAATAAAGAACTTTTAATGAGAAATTCAGAAAAAGAAAAAGAGGCGATTTTTTGGGAGGCTATGATATACCTTAGGAATTATCACTCTTTTTAAAAATATTTTTTAATCTTTTTGCTGCTTTTGTAAGTCCCAGTTTCATACCGGAATATCTCATCATTTTTGCCATCTGTTTAAATTTGTCTTTTTCATAGCAGGGATTCGGACATTTTCTACATCTTGGTTTTGGGTTATTTGGACATTCAGTCAGTCTATCTATGGCATAAGATAAAAGATTGTGACATTCCTCACATAAACAGACATCAAAGTCCAATTTTAAATTTTTATAGTTTAAATGATAATTTTTTAAAAACTGGCCTGTATGTTTATCATTGCAATAAATTGGAAAAAATTTTTTAAGTGTTTCAATCTCACTTTTAAATTTTTCTTCTGTCATAAAAAAGCCTTTTTATTAATTATACATTTATGATTATATATTTGCATTGATACCAATCAATTTTCCATTTTCCATTTTCAAATTTCCATTAACAGAGTTTTGTCTTATGGCTTCGTATAATATTATTCCTGTACTTACAGCTAAATTTAAACTTCTTCCGTTTTTAGTCATAGGGATTGTTATACATTTTTCCTTGAATTTATTTAAAATATTTTCATCAATTCCTTTTGTTTCGCTTCCGAAAATAATATAATCACCAATGTCAAAATTTGCTTCAAAATATGGTTTTGTGGTTTTTGTGGTTGCAAAATGGCATTTATTTATATCAATATTTTTTAAGAACTGATCTATATTTTCCCAGACTGTTAAATCAAGTTTGTCCCAATAATCAAGACCCGCTCTTTTTACCGCTTTTTCGCTTATATCAAATCCAAGAGGTTTAACTAAATGAAGCTTAGCCCCGGCATTTACACAGAGTCTTCCGATATTTCCCGTATTTGGGGGGATTTGGGGATTAAAAAGGACTATATTAAACATTTTTTTGCCTTTTAATCAGATGTGTTAATATTTTTGCAATGGCTTTTGGATTCTTACTAAAAATTTTTTTTAGCCTGTCTTTTATAATTCGAGTTTTTATCTCTTCAAATTTTTCATTTTTCATTTTTCACTTTTCATTTAATTAAAGTATAATTGTTTTATTTGCGAATACAAAAATTCTGTCTTCAATTGCTTTTTTTATAGCTCTGCTTAAAACTATTTTCTCTATATCACGCCCTTGAATTCTCATCTCTTCCCAGCTCATTTCATGATTTACTCTGATTACATCCTGTTCGATAATAGGTCCGTCATCCAAATTGTTATTTACAAAATGAGCGGTAGCGCCTATTATTTTTACACCCCTGTCGTATGCCTGTTTATAAGGATTGGCTCCGATAAATGCGGGGAGGAATGAATGGTGAATGTTTATTATTTTATTTGGAAATTTTTCTACGAAATTTGGAGTCAATATCCTCATATATTTGGCAAGTATAATAAAATCAGGATTTGTTGGTTTTATAATTTCAAGCATTTTGTTTTCATGCTCGGCCCTGCTTAAACCTTCAGCCGGGATGTAATAAAAAGGAATATTAAATTTTTCAACCAAGTCTTTGAGATTTTCTCTGTTTGCAATAACTCCGAGAATTTCAACATCCAAATCCCCTGAATATTGTTTGATTAAAATATCCCCTAAAGCGTGGGCTTCTTTTGTGGCCATCAAAAACAGTCTTTTTTTTCTTTTTTTATAAATGTTTACATTGGCGCACGGCACTTCTTTTTTTATCTGTTTTTTTAATTTTTCTTTGTCTACATTTCCTATTATTACCGCCCTGAAAAAGAATTTATTATTTTCTTTATCGACAAATTCCTGCTGAGACTCTATATTAAAATCGTTTTCATACAGAATTTTTGAAATTTTATAAACAAGTCCTTTTTTATCGTCACAGTCAATTAACAGGGTATATTGCATATTTGTCCTTTTTTATGATTATTTTATCATAACTTCTAATTTCGTCTAATATTGATTTTCTTGGATTATTTGGGTCAATTTTAATGGG
The DNA here is from genome assembly GCF_002335445.1 of Lebetimonas natsushimae. NCBI lineage: Bacteria > Pseudomonadati > Campylobacterota > Epsilonproteobacteria > Nautiliales > Nautiliaceae > Lebetimonas > Lebetimonas natsushimae. The sequence continues at coordinate 540,077 of NZ_BDME01000001.1, forward strand.
TTTATATTTTTTATCCCATAAGTTATGTTCTTTTATCCATTTTTTGCAGCAGTTGAAATTTAATATGCTAAAAGTTTTAAGTGGATATTTCAAAGCAAGTCCGTAAAGAAATCTGTTTGTTACGATTTTTGGGCATTTTTTTATTTTTATTTCCCTTTTCAGTCTGTTTGGAAGGTTTAATTTTTCAATAAAAAAAGAGTGTTTTAAATGTTTATAATAAATCAGATGATAAAGAAAAAAACTCTCAAGCGGATTTGTTTTATATATTTTAGAAAGATGGAAAAATTCTTTTTTGTTAAATTCTAAATTGAGTAATTTTTTGGCTATTCCGAGAATAATAAAATAATAAAATCCGTAATATAAAAATCTGCTTTTAAACATTTTTTCAAATTCGCCGTAAATTCTGTCTTTACTTAAATCATTTAAATCAATTTCACAGCATAGTTTTACAGTTTCTGGGGCCACTTTAAATTTAAATCTGGCGGCAAACTGCATTGCCCTAAGGACCCTTAGTGAATCTTCTTTAAATTTTTCATTATTAATATGTCTTATTATTCTGTTTTTAATGTCTTTTACCCCTCCCCAAAAATCAAGTATAACTCCAGTGAATATGTTTTTCATCAAAGCATTCATTGTAAAATCCCTGCGTGATGAGGCGGTTTTTTCATCTTGGATAAGACTTACTTCAAATCCCCTGTGTCCCGAGCCTGTTTTCATTTCTGTGCGGGGGAGGGCAATATCAAAATTTTTCCATTTATATACAAAAAAACTTTTTCCAACCCCTTTTGCCCCCAGTTTTTGCATTAATTCATCAAATTTATCAGGGGCTATGTCATAAACTTCCAAATCAATTTCTTTTGGTTTTATGCCCATTATTTCATCTCTTACAGCTCCGCCTACAATATAGACTCTTTTGCTGTAAGGAGCAAAAAAATTTTTTAAAAACTCTAAATCTTCTTGTAATTTTTCATTTTTCACTTTTAATTTTTAACTTTCATTTAATTTTTCATCTATTTTAACAAGCAGATACTCAAGGAAATTTAGAGTTACATCAAGCTTGACATCAAGATTTTCGGTATTTGGGGATTGAAGCCCTTCAAAGAGAATTAAAAGTCTTTCTTTTAAGTGTTTTAAAAATTCCCTGTCACAATTTTCTTCTTTTTCTTCCTGTTCAACTATAATATTTTCTTCTTCCAATTCCTGCAGGGTTTCTAAAATTGTTTCTTTAATATTCATTTTAATCCTTAAATATTAACCATTTTTCAAAATTAAATCTGTTTTTTTGGTTGATATTGTCAAATTCTTTTAATTTTAAAACATTAATACCATTAAATTTTTTTCTCTGTTTAAGTCTTTTAATTGCTTCAATAACTTCTGCATCTTTTTCAAGAGATTCATAAATTTCCAGGGCTTCTTGTTTAAAACCCTGGGATTCCAGAATTTTTGCGTAAGTTTTTGTTTTAATCTTTAACGTATTTTGCAATTAAATCTCCCATTTTTGAAGTGTTTACCACTTCTTTTGCGTCAAACTCTGCCAAGTCTGGTGTTCTGTAACCAAGGGCTAATACTTTTTTAATTGCATCTTTTATTCTTTTTGCCGCATTTAATTCATTAAGGTATTCTAACATCATAGCGGCACTTAAAATTGTGGCAATCGGATTTGCTTTTTGCTCACCTGCAATATCAGGAGCACTTCCGTGAATCGGTTCAAATAATCCAACCCTTCCGCCTATACTTGCACTAGGAAGTAGTCCAATGCTTCCTACTATCATACTTGCTTCATCACTTAAAATATCCCCGAAAATATTACCTGTTAAAATTACATCAAACTGTTTTGGATTTCTGATAAGCTGCATTGCCGCATTATCTACATACATATGATTTAGCTCAACTTCAGGATATTCTTTTGCAATTTCTTCTACAATCTCCCTCCAAAATTCACTGACTTCAAGTACATTCGCTTTGTCAATTGAAGTTACTTTTTTATTTCTTTTCATTGCTTCTTTAAAGGCAACATGTGCTATTCTTTCAACTTCCTCCCTTGTATAAATCATGGTATTATAAGCTTTTTCTTTGTCTTTGTATCTCGGCTCTCCAAAATAAATTCCACCTGTTAGTTCTCTTACAACCACTAAATCAACACCTTTAATAATTTCAGGTTTTAAGGTAGAAGCATTTACTAATTCATCAAAAATAATTGCAGGACGGATATTTGCAAAAAGGCCTAATTCTTTTCTGAGCTTTAAAAGTCCGCTTTCTGGTCTTTTTTCTTTTGGCAGACTCTCCCATTTATACCCTCCAATTGAACCAAATAAAACTGCATCGCTTTCTAAGCATCCTTTTATTGTTTCATCAGGGCAAGGATCCCCTACTGCATCATATGCCGCCCCGCCTAGAAGATATTCTTTATAATTAAATTTAATATTTTCAACAACTCCTACGCTATTTAATACTTTTATAGCCTCATTTACAATTTCTGGCCCGATTCCGTCACCTTTAATTACGGCAATATTATACGTTTTCATTATTTTCCTTTAAAATCTCTTTTGCATAATTTATGAGCCCCCCTGCTGCAATCAGATTTTGCATAAAATCAGGAATAGGTGCAAATTTATACTCTTTTCCTGTGTCAATGTCGTGAATAATTCCTTTGTCCAAATCGATTTTTATTAAATCCCCTTCATTTATCTCATCACTCTCAAGCAGTTCAAAAATAGGAAGTCCCATGTTAAAACTGTTTCTGTAAAAAATTCTTGCAAAACTTTTTGCAATTACAGCGGCAATTCCTGCAGCTTTCAGGGCAATCGGTGCGTGTTCACGGCTACTTCCGCTTCCAAAATTCCATCCGGCAACTATTATATCCCCGGGTCTTACTTTAGATGGGAATTCCGGGTCTGCATCTTCCATTACGTGTTTTGCCAGTTCGTGCGGGTCTGAAGTGTTTAAATATCTTGCAGGAATAATTAAATCTGTATCAATATTGTCACCAAACTTCCAAACTCTACCTGTAATTACATTCATAAATATTCCTTTTTTTCAAAATTTTATCAAAACTTCCTTTAAATTGCTATTAAATAGCCAATTCCAAGCCCTGTAAAACATAATAAAAAAAATAAAAATAATTCTTTGCTTAAATCTTTTGCGACAATGGCGGCAATTAAAAATTTGACAATGGAATTTGTTACACTTGCTATTATAATTCCGTTTATTGCGCTGATTTGTGGAATTTTTGAAGTAGCTAAACTGCTAAGAGATAACGTAATGGCATCCACATCCGTAATTCCTGAAAAGAATGAAAGCAGATAAATACCTAAATTTCCGTATTTATTGCTGACAAGTTCGGCTGCTGCATAAATTATTGCAAAAATTATTGCAAATTTAACAGCCTCGTCTATTTCAAGCGGATTTTTTGATTTAAGATCAATATTTATTTTCTGAACAGTGGATTTTTTATAAATATAATATGCGTAAATCATTCCAAAAAGTGTGGCTAGTAAAAAAGGCAGTAAAATTATGCTTGATAATTCCTTATTGACAATAAGAGTTTCCACATAAATTCTTGCAAACATTATGGCATTGGCGATTGAGATTCCCGCAATATATAAATATTTATTGTTTTTGTTTTCTTTATACATTTTACTGAGTGTAAAAGTAACTGCCGTTGAACTGAATAATCCACCGGCCATTGCCGTTATTAAAATCCCTTTATTACCCATGAGTTTTAATGAAATATATCCGATAAAAGAAAGGGCAGAAATTAAAACAGCCATAAGCCAGGTTTTATAAGGGTTAAAAAGATGGTAAGGATCTATTGTTTTATTCGGCAGAATCGGTAAAATTAAAAAGGTCATAACGAGTAATAAAACACCGGCATTTATGTCATTAACGGAAATTTTGGATTCAAATTCCTCAAGTTTTGGTTTTAGGGATAAAATAACTATTGTTATAACGCCGATATAAATTGCATATTCAACTTTTCCTATATAAGTCAATATTCCCAAAAAAAATGTAACAATTGCTGCAAAATGGGTGGTAGACCCTTGTTTTTTATAATGTATAACTTTTAAGAAATATGCGCTTATTATTAAAATTCCTATAATTAAAATGCTTAAATATAAAAAATAAGGATATTTTTCATTTAAATATGCACTTAAAAATCCGGCAAGGGAAATTAGGGCAAAGGTGCGGCTGCCCGCGAATGAATTTATGTTTTTGGAATTGAATCTTATGCTACGTTCAAGCCCTATACTGAATCCGATTAAAATGGAAATTATCAAAAGTTTTAAAAATTCTAAATCCAATTTAGACCTTTTTTTATTATTATATTAAATTTTGATAAAATTATGAAAAAAAAGGTTACTTTTGAGAAAAGCAGTTGCATTTACAGGACCTAGTAATTCGGGAAAAACCACTTTGATTGAAAAAATAGCCAAAAGGTTAATTAGCAGTTATAAACTGGCCATAATTAAAAATGATCCGGGGGATAAGGCTAAATTTGATAAAGAGGGAAAAGACAGTTATAGATTTTTTCAAACCGGTGCTGAGGTTGTAGTAACATCTCCTACGCGTACTACTTATTTTTCACACAGGCAAAAATCTCTTGATGAAATAATCAATATGATAAATGATTTTGATATTTTGCTTGTTGAAGGGTTGAAATATCTGCCACTTCCAAGAATCGGAGTTTTTAGAGGTGAAATTGATGAAAGTTATTTCAGATATATTAAGGCTGTTGCAATTGATGACAGTGTTGATAAAAGTTTGATTCCAAAAAATATTGAAATACTTGATTTAAACGATGTGGATGAAATTATAGAATGGGTCTTGGAAAACGCAAAAGAAGTTTAAGGAGAAAATATGACCGAAATAATAGAAAAAATCAAAGATATTGCAGTAGAAATAAGTGATGCAATAAAAACAAAAGATACCGGATATGCGGATACTTGCAATATAAGCGGGGATATTCAGGTCAAACTTGATGTAATAAGTGATGATATAGTTGAAAAACATTTAAGCTGTGTAAATTCTGTAAATGAAATAATTAGTGAAGAAAAAGAAGAACCTGTTAAATTTAATGAAAACGGAAAATATTTAGTTGCTTACGATCCACTTGACGGTAGCAGTCTGATTGATGTTAATTTGAGTGTAGGGAGTATTTTTGGAATTTATAAAGGGGATTATTCAGGAGAAAACATAGTGGCAGCCGTTTATGTGGTTTACGGTCCAAGACTTGAACTTGTAGTAGCAAGAGACAATGTCGAACTTTTCAGGTTTAACGAAAAAACCCAAAATTTTGATTATATAAGAGAAATAAAATTAAATGAAAAAGGAAAAATTCTCGGACCTGGCGGGACTCAGAAATGCTGGTATCCTTATCATAAAGAGATGATTGATAATTTATTTAAAGAAGGCTACAGGCTTAGATATTCAGGCGGAATGGTTCCTGATTTGCATCAGATTTTATTGAAGGGCGGGGGACTTTTTGCATATCCCGGAACAACTGACAAACCGAAAGGCAAACTAAGAAAACTTTTTGAGGTATTTCCTTTTGCTTATGTATTCAATAAAGCCGGGGGGCTTGCAATTGACGGGGAAAATGATTTGTTAAAATTAAGTTATCAGGGATTCCATGACACTACGCCTTGTTTTTTTGGAAGCAATTATGAAATAGAAGTGGTATTAAATACATATAAAGGAAGAAAATGAGCAAATGTGATACATATTATTTAACAACTCCGATTTATTATGTAAATGATGTGCCGCATATCGGGCATGCCTATACAACTATTATTGCCGATACCATTGCCAGATATGCCAGACTTAAAGGAATTGATACTTTCTTTTTAACAGGAACTGACGAGCATGGTCAAAAAATAGAAGAAGCTGCAAAAAAAAGAGGTAAAACTCCAAAAGAATATGCCGATGAAATAAGTGCTAAATTTAAAGCTTTATGGGATGAATTTGAGATTTGTTATGATAAATTTATAAGAACTACCGACCCAGAACATATTAAAGGTGTTCAAAAAGCTTTTCTTACAATGTATGAAAACGGGGATATTTATAAAGATTATTATGAAGGGCATTACTGTGTCGGGTGTGAGAGTTTTGTAGCGCCAAGCCAGCTCGTAAATGATGAATTATGCCCTGATTGTGGAAGACCTACAAGAATTATTAAGGAAGAAAGCTATTTTTTTAGACTTTCAAAATATCAGGATAAAATCTTAGAATGGCTAAAAACTAAAAAACCTATTTTACCGGAAGCAAAAGCAAATGAAATCATCAGATTTGTTGAAGACGGACTTAAGGACCTTTCAATTACAAGAACATCATTTGAATGGGGTATTAAACTTCCAAAAGAGATAAACGATCCAAAACATGTGGTTTATGTATGGCTTGATGCTTTGTTTAATTATCTTACTGCCCTTGGATACGGAAGTGAAGATGAAACACTTCTCAAAAAATACTGGCCTGCAAAACTGCATATTGTAGGAAAAGATATTTTAAAATTTCACGCAGTTTACTGGCCGGCATTTTTAATGAGTATAGGTTTTGAACTTCCAAAAGTAATTGCGGCTCACGGATGGTGGACAAGAGACGGTGAAAAAATGAGTAAATCCAAAGGAAATGTAATCAATCCAAAAGAGGTGGCCGATGCGTACGGGATTGAAAATTTCAGATATTTTATGCTAAGGGAAGTTCCGTTTGGGGCTGACGGAGATTTTAGTGAAAAAGCTTTAATTGACAGAATAAATAATGATTTGGGAAATGATTTAGGGAATCTTTTAAACAGAATTATCGGAATGGCATATAAATATTTTGATGGAAAAATAACTTCAAAAAATGTTGAAAAGTATTACCCAAATGAATTAAACGAAGCCAGGGATATTGTTAAAGATTTGGAAAAAACATACCTTTGGAAAATGCAGATTCATAAATTTCTTGAAGAGCTTTGGAAAGTGTTAAGTATCGGAAATAAGGCAATTGATACATATAAACCTTGGGAACTTATGAAAAACTCTGAAGAGGAAAAAGCAGCCGCACTTTTAGGACTTATTGCAAATCTGTTGGCATTGGTTGCGGTAAATTTACATGCTGTGATGCCAAAAACCACAGGGAAAATTGCCAAGGCTCTTGGATTTGAAATTAATAAAGACACTTTTGCCGCTATAATGGATGGAAAACTGCTTAATGATTTTGTAATAGAAAAAATACCACCGCTTTTTCCTAAAATAGAAAAGCCTTTGATGAAAAAAGTTGAAGTTAAAGAAAACAAACCTGTAAATTTAATTACAATTGACGAATTTTTCAAAACTGAGCTTAAAATCGGAAAAATATTAGTTGCTGAGGAAATTAAAAAATCCAAAAAACTTTTAAGACTTGAAGTTGACTTGGGAGAAGAAAAACCCCGCCAGATAATTGCTGGAATTAAAGAATATTATAAACCTGAGGAATTGATTGACACATATGTGTGTGTTGTAAGCAATCTTAAACCTGCAAAACTTATGGGAATGATGAGTGAAGGTATGCTTCTTGGAGCAAAAGATGAAAACGGATTTAGTCTGATAAGACCTGAAAAACCTAAAAAAACAGGTACACCAATAAAATAATGAAAATAGAAACTCTTGTAAATTTAATAAAAGGGGAGTTATTAAACCGCCCTTTTATCAGTGAGGTTACCTCTTTTATAAAAAATGCGGATGAGGTTAGAAGGGGGAGCTGTTTTTTTTCAAATGATTTCAATGAAATAAAACAGGCCATTAAAAACGGTGCTTACGGAATAGTCAGTGAAAAAGAGTTTGAAATTATAGATAAAGAAATAGCCTGGATTAAGACAGATTCAATTAAAAAGGCAATTTTTGATATTTTTAAATATGAAAATATTAAAACGAAAATCTATTACACAGATAAAATTACAGCCCATATTTTAAAAAAAATGAATTTGGATAAAAAAGTTATTGTTTTGGAAGATGAAGAAACAATGCTTAGGGCCTTAAATAGCACTGAAAAATATTTGATTAGTTTTGATCCTAAATTTAAAGAAATTTTTAAAAATATAGAGGAAATAGAAAAAATAGAAATAAAACTAGAACAATTGACTTTATTTAAATCAAGATATGAAAACATTGAATTAAATCTACCGTTTGTTTATAAAGATAATTTTGCTGCTGCCGTAAATTTTTTTAAAAAAAATAATTTAAAATATACTCTCGAATTTGAACTTGAGAGATTTAAACCTGTTTTTGTAAACGGGAAGTTTGAAAAAGTGGAGTATGGTGAAAGTGAAATGGTTTTAATACTCGGTATTGAAAATGATGAATATTTTTTTAAAGAACTGAATTTTCTGATAGATAATACAAAATATGCCAAAACTGTTGTAGTAGGGCCGTATAATAAAGAGGATTTAAATAAGTTTTTTCATTTTGCAATGATTGTAGATATGGAAATTGAATTAAATCAAAGAGAGGAAAGGAATCTTTTTGATTAAAATTGAAAAAATAAAAAAGTTATGTAGTGGTCAATTTTTAAGTCTGCAGAAAATTTTTTTTGATTATAAAGGTAAAAAGAAAAGCTGGGAAGTATGTAAAAGCGGTGATAGTGTAGCTGTTCTTTTATACCACAGGGAATTTGATTCTTTTTTGTTTGTAAAACAGTTCAGAATGCCTGTTTTTTTAAAAAACGGTGACGGTTTTACTTACGAGCTTTGTGCAGGTCTTATCGATAAGGACAAATCTCTTATAGAAATTGCAAAAGAAGAAATATTGGAAGAATGCGGATATGATGTGCCTTTATCAAATATTCAAAAAGTTACAGAATTTTACAGTAGTGTAGGAAGCAGCGGAGCTAAACAGATACTTTATTATGCCGAGCTTGATGAAAATATGAAAATAAGTGAAGGTGGAGGTATTGACGATGAAGACATTGAGCCTATATTTATAAAAATTGATAACGCAAAAAATATAATATTAGATGACACTTTTACTACTACACCTGGGCTTAAATTTGCACTTTTATGGTGGTTCTTTTTAAAATAAAGTTAATGCTATATCTTTTATAAAAAAATTATTATCCCCTCTGATTAAATAAATTGATTGACATTGACTCAATTTTATTGTATAATACGATTAGATGGTATGGTTTTATACTTTTATGATTTTTATTAATTTGAAGGAGGGGAGATGGCAAAAAGTTTATATGAAGTTTTAGGTGTCAGTGAAAATGCTACACAGGATGAAATTAAGAAAGCTTATAGAAAATTAGCAAGAAAATATCATCCGGATATTTGCAAAAAACCGGAATGTGAGGAAAAATTTAAAGAAATAAATACAGCTTATGAAATTTTGGGTGACCCTGAAAAAAGAAAACAGTATGATGCGATGGGTGATAATATGTTTAATGGTCAGAATTTCCAAGATTTTTACAGACAGCATAAAGATATTGATTTAGAAGAAATTTTGAATTCTATTTTTGGAGGAGGTTTTGGTGGTAGAAGAGGCGGTTTTGGAGGCTTCGGTTTTGAAGGATTCGGAGGTTTTGGCGGATATGAACCTGATTTAGATGTTCATGCAAGAATTCAAATTCCGTTTGATTTAGCCATAAAAGGTGGAGTTTATACAATTAATTATAATGGGGAATCTATAAAAGTAAAAATTCCAGCGGGAATCAAAACCGGTCAAAAACTAAGAATTAGAGGTAAAGGTAAAAGTTTTCAGGGTAAAAGGGGAGATTTAATTTTGGAAGTTGAAGTTACTCCGTCTCCTAATTGGGAAAGAAAAGGAGATGATTTATATACAAAAGTTGAGGTTCCTTTAAAAACAATGATATTTGGTGGAAAAGTCGGAATTGATACTTTTAAAGGACATATAAATGTAAAAGTGCCTGAAAATTCTAAATGTTGTCAAAAATTAAGAGTAAAGGGTTATGGTGTAAATAATGGTAATTTATACATAGAACTTATTCCAAAATTGCCAAAAGTTGAAGAATTAGACCCAGAACTTGCTAAACTGATGCAAGAAAAATTACCAAATTAAAGGAGGTGAGCCATGCATAGTTACGATGAACCGGTATATTTAATAAGTGTTGTTAGTAAAATGTTAAATATCCATCCTCAAACACTTAGACAGTATGAAAGAGAAGGTCTTATAAAACCTAGCAGGACTGAAGGTAAAATGAGGCTATATTCTCAAAGAGATATTGACAGGTTAAAATTAATACTATCACTGGTAAGAGATTTAGGAGTTAATTTAGCAGGTGTTGAAATTATTTTACAGTTAAAAGAAGAAATTGAAAAATTACAAGAAGAAATTGATCTGTTAAAAAAAGCTCAGGGTCATATTCCTAGAAATAGAAGTGTGGTAATTAAAAAAGACACATATCAGCTTATTTTAGTACCTAATAAGGATTAAAAAAGATTAAAAGGAAGAGTTATAGCCCTTTTAAATAATTCAAAAGGATTAGGTATTATGGCTTTTCCAATGTCTTTTTGAATTTTTGGATTGTCCAAATTACCTTTAATGATGATGTTAACATTTATATTTCCGTCTTTTCCCAGAAAAAGATAACTTAACCCTTTTCCTATAATGGGTATCTTTTTAATTTTTAACTTTAAAACAGCAGTTGTTTTTAAATTAATATAATTTTTGTTAAAGTCAATATATCCTTTTGAAAAAAAGTCGATATTTTGTCCGATGATTTGTGATTTTTTTATATATAATATTTTTTTATACAATAAATACTGAATGTTCCCTTTTTTTATTTTATATCCTTTTGCTGAAAAACCCGGACTTGATAATGATAAAAAAGAAGGTATTGTATTTAAAAAAGCGATAGTGTTATTTAATGCCTTTAATTCGCTCACTGTGGCACTGTTTATATATACATTTCCAATATAATAATCTTCAGGAGATTTAACTAATGTAAAATCTAAATTTATTTCTTTGAAAAAATTAAATTTGGGTAAAAAAGCGTCAAATTCTTCTTTTGAAAAATGTTTTCCTTCCAATAGAAAATAATTTTGTTTTGTATATCCTTTTATTTTAGAGTTTTTATAAATTGACTCTAGCGAAACGGAATTGTTAGTATCTCTAATTTCTGCCTTTTGAGAAAGAAATTTATGTGTTTTATACAGAATATTTGAATTTTGCAGATTTATGATTATATTTTGATTTTTTGTAGTTTTTTGATTTAAATTTTTATAATAAAATTTTTCTAACGGAAATAAATCTATATCAATATTTTTTAAACTCAAAAACGAATGATTGTTATCCATAAAAAACTGTATATAATTATTATACAAAATTATTTTATTTTTATTTAATTCAATATTAAGCATAATTTTGTTTATATTTAAATTTGAAAGTTTTTTTATAGGTTTGTTGTTGTGTTTGTAAAATATAGGTAAAACAGGTTTTATATAACTCAATGCTTTTATGTTTTTTGCAAAAGATATATATAAAATTCCGTTTTTTACAATATCTTTTAACGGGCTATATGGCAGGATCGGTTTTAAATTATTTATAATTATATTTTGTTTATCTAAATTAATATAAGTGTGTGAATTTTTTAAATACAGTTCAAGTGTATTTAAATCCATTTTGACCGATTCTTTGAAATTTTTAACATCTAAAATGGGATATACTACAAAATTTTCAATAATTCCATTTAAAGTTAAAATTAAAGGTTTATAATTCACTTTACCCTTTCCTGTGAAAAGTAAATTTATTCCTTTTGCTATTTCCAGATATGATTTAAAGATGTTAAAAGAGGTAAAGGTTGGAGTTACAGTAATATTTGCCTCTTTTGCCTGAAGGGGTAGTGTATCTAATTTTAACACAGGATTTTTTGAATATATCTTTATGTTAAATGATATATTTTTGTCAAAATTTATAATTCCTGTAACATTGTTTTCTCCGCTTATCTGTGTAAGCGGAATAGATATATTTAATTCTTTTTGTAAGATATTATTTATTTTTTCATTGAAATATTCTTTTGAATTAAAGGTTGCCTGTTTTTTTATAAAATCTATTTTTAAATTATTGATTGCTGCGTTATTAAAATTTATTTTTTCTGATGTATAAATTTTGTGGGAAATATCAAATTTGTTATTTACGATTTTAAAATTAAATCCATCAAATATTCCTGAAATTATTTTATTTAAAATTTCATTTTTATCACCTTCAATTTTTGAAGAATTCGCTTTTATTCTTTGTGATAACAATTTAGTGGAGTTTATAGAGTAAGAAATATTATTTGTTTTTTTAATTATATAAGTTTTATCAAGTAAAAAACTGAAATCTTTATTTTTTATAACGGTATTTTTTATATTTATTAAAGCCTCTTCTTTGTTTGGAACAAAAATGTTTATATTATTTAACATTATTGAATATTTTTTATAATGAGAATTTACATTGTCAATGTTAATGGATGTATAAAAATTTTTTAAATTTGAATTTATTTTTATATTTCGGGCCAGAATATTTTTGAGTTTTTTAAATTCTTTTATTTTTGTATTATTTATTAATATATTTACCTTGCTGTTGTTTTGGGCAATTACAATGTTTTGAGCATTTATCGGAATATTATTATATACCAGATTTAAATTTTTTATATTTGTTGTTGATTGAATATTGTTTGTGTTTATATTAATTTTTATTTTTGAATATAAATCATATAATTTAACCGGATAGGAATTGAAATTAATTGACAATTTAGGGGAACTGATATTTAAAATCAATTTATTGGATAAAGGATATAACTTTCCGCTAAAAGTTATTGAAAAATTTTGATAATAAAAATTTCCATTTATTTTTGAATAAATTATTTTATTTTTTAAATTAAGATTTATGTTGTTTAATTTAATGTTTTTGTATTTGAAAGTAGAAATAACCAAACTAATATCTGGAAAAAATTTTTTTATATACGCTTTTAAATTGATATCATTATCATTTATAGTTAAAAAGGGATTGTTATACTTAATGTACAGATTAGGCGCAATTATGGTAAATTTTTTTATATAATTCAAAAGTTTTAAATATGTAAATATTTTATTTATTTTAATTTTTTCACTGTTTTGTTTAAAAGAGGAAATATAAACATTCCCGCTTATTTTATTTTGTTCAATTTTTATAAATATTTTTTTAACATGTATATTTTTGATATTAATATTATATAATGTTATACCCTTAAATAAGGAAAAAAAGATTATGGATAAAAAAAATAAAATTGTTCCTATAATAGCTGCAATAGAAGTTTTAATTGTATTCATTATATTTATCCTTTTTTATTTAACGCTTCCTGTAATTTCAAATAGAGTAATTTTTGTTCCAAAAGGAAGTGTTAATCATACCATTAATTATTTAGAAAAAAATAATTTTAATGTTGGAATTATTGATAAAATTATACTTTACTTTACAGGAAAACCCCAAGCCGGTTGGATAGATTTAAAAAAAACTAAAATGAGTAAATTTGATTTTTTGTATAAATTAACAACTTCAAAAGCTGCTATCTCCAAAGTTATTATAATTCCGGGAGAAACAAATTATTTTATATTTAAACAGATAGAAAAAAAACTTTATTTAAAAAATTTTTATTGTAATGTTGATGAAGGTTTTTTAAAACCGGATACATATTTTTTACCTATAGGAATGAAAAGAGAAAGAGTCTGTAAATATCTGTATACCAAATCGTTAAATTATCATAAGCAGATTGTAGATAAGATTTTCGGTAAATTTGATTATCAAAAATATAAAAAATATATAATAATAGCTTCAATTCTTCAAAAAGAAGCGGCAAATGTAAATGAAATGAAATATATTTCTGCAGTTATTTATAATAGATTAAAAAAACATATGAAACTACAGATGGACGGTGCACTAAATTATGGGAAATATTCACACACTAAAATTACTCCCGAAATGATTAAAAATGACAAATCTCCATTTAATACTTATAAATATTACGGACTTCCAAAAGAAGCAGTCTGTATTCCTTCGACAGAGGCAATAATTGCTGCTATTTTTCCGGCAAAAGTAGATTATTTATATTTTGTAAAATGCGGTAATCATCATCTTTTTGCTAAAAATTATAAGGCACATTTAAGGAATATGAGAAAATGCAGAAATAAATGAAAAATGGATAATGTAAAATGGAAAATTTAATAAAAAATAAAAAAATCCATTCTCCATTTTCAATTTTACATAGTTTCTTTGTTACTTAATGTTACAATATTTTATTTCATTGAAGTGAAAGTTGTTACTTTTCGTATAATCTTGGTTAAAATTTAAATAAAAAAAGGAGACACTATGTCACAAAAGCCTACAATTGTGTGGACAAAAATAGATGAAGCGCCTTATTTGGCTACATTTAGTTTATTACCGATAATGCAAGCATTTACAAAAGATACAGGAATCAACTGGGAACTAAGAGATATTTCACTTGCCGGAAGAGTAATCGCTGAATTTTCGGATATGTTACCAGAAGAGCTAAGACAATTTGATGAATTATCATATCTTGGTGAACTTGTAAACAAACCTGAAGCAAATGTAATTAAACTTCCTAATATTTCGGCTTCAGTTCCTCAACTTGTTGCAACTATTAAAGAACTTCAATCTCAAGGATATCCACTGCCAGATTTTCCAGAGGAGCCTCAAAACGCAGAAGAGGAAAAAATTAAATTAAAATATCTAAAATGTGTGGGAAGTAATGTAAACCCAGTTTTAAGACAGGGAAATTCAGACAGGAGACTAGCAGAACCTGTTAAAAACTATGCAAAAATGCATCCGCATCCAATGAAACCGGTAAGTCCTGATTGTAAAAGTTATGTAGCTCATATGAATAAAAAAGATTTTTATCAAAACGAACAAAGTTTTACATCAGATAAAGATCAAAATATTTTAATAGCATTTGAAGATGAAAACGGAAACAGAAAAGAGTTAAAAGAAGTACCTGTAGAAAAAGGTGAAGTATTTTCGGCATCAAGTTTAAATGTAAATGAACTTTATAAATTTTTTGAAAAAACTATTGAAGAAGCTAAACAACAAAATATTTTGTTCTCTTTACACGTTAAGGGAACAATGATGAAAGTAAGTGATCCTACATTTTTTGATTATGCAATTAGGGCATACTATAAAAAATTATTTGATAAATTTGGAAAAGAACTTGAAGAAATCGGATTTAATCCAAGAAACGGATTAGCTGATTTATACAGTAAATTAAATAAACTTCCAGAAGATAAACAAAAAGCAATTCTTGATTCAATTGATGAAATTTATAAAGAGCAGCCTAGACTTTATATGGTGGACAGTGATAAAGGAATTACAAACTTACACAGACCAAATGATGTAATTATTGACGCTTCAATTCCGTCTGTAATTAAAAACGGTCTTAAAGGTTGGGGACCAAGCGGAGAGACTGAAGATTTAGTAATGTCAATTCCTGATAGAACTTATGCAACTATGTATAAAGAAGTTGTTGAAGATGTTAAAAAACATGGTCAGTTTGACCCTACAAAAGTAGGAACTGTCCAAAATGTAGGTCTTATGGCTAAAAAAGCGGAAGAATATGGAAGCCATGATAAAACATTTTTTGCACCAAGCAATGGTAAATTCTTAATTTTGGATGAAGAAGGAAATACTCTTTTAACTTTTGATGTTGAAAAAGGAGATGTGTTTAGAGGATATTCTGCAAAAGATGATGTTATTAAAGATTGGATTAAACTTGCAGTAAACAGAGCAAAAGATAGCGGATATCCGATAGTATTCTGGCTTGATAGCAATAGAGCTCATGATGTTCAAATTATTAAAAAAGTTTTAGAAGAACTTCCAAAATATGACTTAAGCAATGTTGAATATTACATTATGGCTCCTGAAAAAGCTATGAGATATACTTTAAGAAGATTTAGAGCAGGACTTGGAACAATCAGTGTTACAGGAAATATTTTAAGAGACTATCTAACAGACTTATTCCCAATTATTGAAGTTGGAACAAGTGCTAGAACACTTTCAATTGTTCCTTTACTTGCAGGTGGGGGACTTTTTGAAACAGGTGCCGGTGGAAGTGCTCCAAAACATGTGGAACAATTTATTAAAGAAGGTCATTTAAGATGGGATAGTTTAGGGGAATTCCTGGCAACTGTTGAATCACTTAAACTTGCCAGAAAACAGGGTGCAAATGAAAAAACAGAAATTATTGCAGAATCTCTAAATAGGGCTGTTAGTAAATATCTTGAAAATGACAAAACTCCAAAAAGAAAAGTAGGTCAGCTTGATAACAGGGGAAGTCATTATTATTTAGCAAGATATTGGGCGGAAGAACTTGCAAATTGCGGAGATGCTGAACTTGAAGCTAAATTTAAACCGGTTGCAGAAGAACTTGCTAAAAACGAAGAAAAAATCTTAAATGAAATTGCTGAGGTTGAAGGAAAACCGGCTGATATTAAAGGATATTATCATCCAGATGAAAGTTTAGTTGAAAAATATATGAGACCAAGCGCTACATTTAATAAAATTATAGATGCCCTAAGAGGGTAATCCCTCTTATTTTTTTTAAAGGAATGTGATGACTAATAAAGTCTCAATTATTGGTGCCGGAAATGTTGGTAGTATTGTAGGCTATTCTCTTGCAATGCAAGGGCTTGCTCACGAAATAATCTTAGTAGATAGAGATACAGACAGAGCCAAAGGAAAAGCGCTTGATATGAGTCATGCCGCAAGTGCTGTGAGAAGCCATTCCATTGTAAGAGCGGCTGAAAGTTATGAGGATGTAAGAGGCAGTAAAGTAATAATAATTACTGCCGGATTTCCAAGAAAACCTGGAATGACCAGAGAAGATTTACTTTTAAAAAATGCAGAAATAATGAAAGATGTGGTTGATAATTTAAAAAGTGTTGCTCCTGATGCCGTTATAATAGTTGTTTCTAATCCACTCGATGCTATGACTTATGCAGCCCTTAAAATAGGAGGGTTTCCAAGAAATCAGGTTTTAGGAATGGCAGGAATACTTGACAGTGCAAGAATGGCTTATTTTATTTATGAAAAACTTGGTTACGGTGCAGGGCAGATTAGGGCGAGTGTTATTGGAGGGCATGGGGATTTTATGGTTCCTCTTCCAAAATATTCAACTGTTGCGGGAGTACCTCTAAGTGATTTGTTGTCACAAAAAGAAATAGAAGAAGTAGTTGAAAGAACTAAACATGCCGGCGCTGAAATTGTAGGTTATCTTAAAACCGGAAGTGCCTATTTTGCCCCTGGAAAATCTACTGCTATAATGGTAGAAGCAATTTTAAAAGATTCAAAACAAATTTTCCCTTGTGCAGTTTTACTTGATGGTGAATATGGTGTAAAAAATGTTGTAAATGGCGTTCCTGTTATGCTTGGAAGTAATGGAGCGGAAAAAGTAATAGAAGTTACACTTGATCCGTGCGAAAGAGAGTTGTTCAGACGCTCAACCGATGCAGTAAAAGAAATGATTGATGTTTTAGAAAAAGACTTTTTTAAGGAGAAATAATGAGAGTCGTAAAATTTGATGATATTGTAAAATCAGTGAGGGATACAATTATTTATTCAACTACACATTTAGCACCTGATATGCTTGAGGCACTTAAAAAAGCATATGAAGAGGAAAAAAGTGAAGTAAGCAGAGCGGTTCTTGCGCAGATTCTTGAAAATGCAGTAATTGCAGAGAAAGAATGGAAACCTCTTTGCCAGGATACCGGGCTTGCAATTTATTTTGTAAAGGTTGGTGAAGACGTAAAAGTTGAAGGTGGAACATTAAGAGAAGCCATTTATGAAGGAACAAGAAGAGGGTATGAAGAAGGGTATTTAAGAGCCAGTACGTGTGATTGTTTTACAAGAGCTAATTTAAAAGATAAAGTAGGATATAATCTGCCTCCAATTATTTATTTTGATATAGTACCGGGAGACAAAATTGACATAGAATTTGCAGCAAAAGGCGGTGGTAGTGAAAATGTAAGCCGTGCAACAGTTCTTGCACCGGCTGCCGGAAAAGAAGGTATTAAAGAATTTGTAAAAAAAGTGGTAAGTGATGCCGGTCCTAACCCTTGTCCTCCGTTAGTTGTTGGTGTAGGAATTGGAGGAAGTTTTGATATGTCCGCTGTTATGAGCAAACATGCACTATTTAGAAACATCGGAACTCCAAATCCGGATCCTGAACTTGATGCAATGGAAAAAGAATTAAAAGAAGAACTTAATAAGCTTGGAATTGGTGCGATGGGTATGGGTGGAACTGAAACAGTATTAGCTGTTCATATTGAAACATATGAAAACAGAATGTGTCATATTGCATCACTTCCTGTGGCGGTAAATATTCAATGCCACAGCTCAAGACATGCTCATATAACTATTTAAGGAGAAATTATGGCTGAATATAAATTAACAACCCCATTAACAGATGAAGATGTAGAAAAACTTAAAGCAGGCGATATTGTATATTTAAGCGGTGTAATGTATACAGCAAGAGATGCTGCTCATAAAAGAATAGTTGATTTAATTTTAAATGGTGAAGAACCTCCATTTGATTTGAAAGGTGCCGTAATTTATTATGTAGGGCCTACTCCTCCAAAACCCGGTGAGCCTATCGGTAGTGCCGGACCGACTACCAGTTACAGAATGGATCCTTATGCACCGATTTTAATCGAACACGGACTAAAGGGAATGATTGGTAAAGGAAAAAGAAATCAGGCCGTAAAAGAGTCTTGTAAAAAACATAAAGCTGTATATTTTGGTGCAACCGGAGGAGCTGCTGCACTTATTGCAAAAGCAATTAAAAAAGCAGAAATAATTGCTTATCCAGAGCTTGGACCTGAGGCTGTTAGAAGAATAGAAGTGGAAGATTTTCCGGTAGTTGTTATAAATGATGTTTATGGTAACGATTTATATGAAGAAGGTAGAAAACTTTGGGAACAAAAATAAATTTATTGAAAGGAGAATAAATGAATATTCACGAATATCAAGCAAAAGAGATATTTAGAAAATACGGCGTACCGACTCCAAGAGGGGGAGTCGCTTTTAGCGGGCCTGAAGCTAAAAAAGTGGCAGAAGAACTCGGTGGAAATTTATGGGTTGTAAAAGCTCAAATTCATGCAGGCGGTAGAGGAAAAGCTGGCGGTGTTAAACTTGCCAAAAGTCTTGATGAAGTTGAAAAACTTGCAGAAGAAATGATAGGGATGACTCTTGTAACTCACCAAACAGGGCCAGAAGGAAAAGTGGTAAAAAAAGTATATATTGAAGAGGGTGCCGATATCAAAGCAGAATATTACCTTGGAATGGTACTTGATAGGGCTCTTGAAATGCCTGTAATGATGGCTTCAACTGAAGGTGGAATGGAGATTGAAGAAGTAGCAGCTAAAACTCCTGAGAAGATTGTAAAAGTTGCAATAGATCCGACTATTGGATTTCAAGGATTTCATGCAAGAAAATTAGCTTTTGGTCTTGGACTTAGTAAAGATGAACAAAAAGAATTTATAAAATTTGCAAAAGCGCTTTATAATGTTTATATGGATAATGATGCGGAAATGATTGAAATTAACCCGCTTATTAAAACAGGGGAAGGTAAATTTTTAGCACTTGATGCAAAAATGGGATTTGATGATAACGCACTTTATAGACATCCTGATATTGCCCAAATGAGAGATTTGGACGAAGAAGAACCGACTGAAATCGAAGCTAAAAAATACGGTCTAAGTTATATTAAACTTGACGGAAACGTTGGATGTATGGTAAACGGTGCGGGTCTTGCAATGGCAACAATGGATATTATTAAGCATGAAGGCGGTGAGCCTGCAAACTTCTTGGATGTTGGTGGTGGAGCAAATCCTGACACTGTTGCAAAAGGGTTTGAAATTATTTTAAGCGATCCTAATGTAAAAAGTATATTTGTAAATATTTTCGGTGGAATAGTTAGATGTGACAGAATTGCAAACGGTATCCTTCAGGCTACTGAAAAAGTGGAAGTAAATGTACCGGTGATTGTAAGACTTGACGGAACCAATGCTACTGAAGCTGCCCAAATTCTTAAAAACGCAAATATAAAAAACATTATTCCTGCGACTGATTTAAAAGACGGTGCACAAAAAGCTGTTAAAGCTGCGAAAGGAGAGTTATAATGAGTATTTTAGTAAACAAAGATACAAAAGTAATAGTTCAAGGTTTTACTGGAAAAGAGGGGACATTCCATTCAGAACAATGTATGGCATATGGAACTCAGATAGTAGGTGGTGTGACTCCTAATAAAGGTGGAATGACTCATCTTGGAAAACCTGTTTTTAATACAGTTGAAGATGCCATAAAAGCAACAGGGGCAACTGTTAGTATGATTTTTGTACCTCCTGCATTTGTTGCAGACGCAGTTATGGAAGCTGCTGATGCAGGGATTGAACTTGCTGTAATCATTACAGAGGGTGCTCCTGTTAAAGATATGATGATGGCAAAACATTATGCAGTAAAAAAAGGCATGAAAACAATTGGACCAAACTGTCCTGGAATTATTACAGCTGAAGAGTGTAAAATAGGAATAATGCCGGGCAATATTTTCAAAAAAGGAAATGTTGGCCTTATTTCAAAATCAGGAACTCTAACTTACGAAGCAAGTAACCAGGTAGTAAAAGCCGGATATGGAATTACTACTGCTATTGGTATCGGTGGAGACCCGATTATCGGGCTAAGTTACAAAGAACTTTTACCAATGTTTGAAGCAGACCCGGAAACTGAAGCAATCGTTATGATTGGTGAAATCGGGGGAGATTTGGAAATTCAGGCAGCAAAACTTATTAAAGAAAAAATTACAAAACCTGTAATCGCATTTATTGCTGGACAAACTGCTCCTAAGGGTAAAAGAATGGGGCATGCCGGTGCAATTATCAGTGGAAGTAAAGGTACAGCGGCTGAAAAAATGGCGGCTTTAAGAGAAGCCGGAGCTTATGTAGTTGAATCTCCTGCAGATATCGGTGCTACTGTAGCTAAGGCTTTAAAAGAGAAAAAATAATTTTTCCCTTTTTTGGGATTTTTTTATTTTTTAATGAATAAGTATCTGACACTATTAAAATAAAAAAGAAAAAAATAAAAAATAAATTGGGATATGAATTTTATTTTTCTTTATTAATTTCTATTTTTTTTAAAAATTCAATTAATCCCTGCATTATATCCTTTGGAGTCGGAGGACATCCCGGGATATGGTAATCTACCGGTAAATCAACACCTTTTATGGCATATGTTTTTTCAAAAACTCCTAAATCTTTGGCACAATCGCCTAAAGTTATAACCCATTTTGGAGATGGCACCTGATTATATGCATCCCATACATGATGGTACATATTTGCTGTCATTACGCCGCTTACAAGTAAAATATCAGCATGTCTCGGGCTTGCTACAAAATGGATTCCTAGTCTCTCTAAGTCATAATATGGGTTGCTTAGTGCATTACATTCTGCTTCACACGCATTGCAGCTTCCACTGTCAACCATTCTAATTGCAAGGCTGCCGGCAAAAAGTTTTTTTACTTTATCTTTTAAGTTTTTTTTAATTTCTTCTAACTCTTTATCAATTTCAGGATTTTCTGTAACAATTCCGGTTTTAAATCTCTCTTTCCAAAATCTAAGCATTTCTTCTCCTTAAAGGTCATTTCCTGCATAACTTAAATCAAAACTTTTATTAATGAGTGGAAAATCTGCAATAATATCTTTATAAATTGCTGTGTGAAACGCTTGCCAGTTTATATGGCTCGGATCTCTTACATAAAATCTGTCAATTACACCGTCTTTTAATTTAATATACATAAATAGTTCACCTATACTGCTTTCAACAAATGAATGAAATTCACCGTCATTAAATTCTTTAAATTCGATTTTTTCATTTGAATCCGTTTTACAGTTTCTGATTATTTGAATAGAATTTTTAATTTCCGCAATTCTTAAAAGAAATCTATCGCTCACTTCACCTTTTTGTCTTACTTGAATTTCGAAACCTCTATTTTTATACCACTGATTATTTCTTGTATCTATCGCTACGCCGCTGCTTCTTGCAGCAACTCCAACAACCCCATATCTTTGGGCTTTTTCATGGCTTAATCCTCCTGTGGTATCAAATCTGTCCCAAAGTGAAGGAATGTCAATTATCCAGTTTTCAAAAAAGTTGATTTTTTCCTCTAAATAATTTATAAATTTAAAAATTTCACTGAAATCATATTTCATCTCTTCATTTATAGCCCCAAATCCAAATCTGTGTCCTGTGACTTTTGCTAAAGTTCTTCTTGCATCTTCACTGAGTCTGCTCATAAAAGCGAGAGCCGGAGCAAAACCGGCGTCATTTGGGATAAAACCGAGATCTGTTAAATGGTGAATAATTCTTTCCATTTCAAGTAAAATTGCACTTTTGTTTTTAAATGATTCATTTAATTCTATCCCAGCTGATTTGGCTAAAATATTGAAAAACGCTATCTGGTATGCAATAGACTCATTACCGCTGATTCTCTCAATTATTTTTTTAATTTCCAATGGTTTTTTGTTTTCACACATTTTTTCTATGCTTCTATATTTGTAAAAATGTCTGACTTCCAAATGCAGCATATCTTCGCCGGCCTGTGAAAACTGAAAATGGCCGGGTTCTATAATTCCAGCGTGAATTGGACCGACAGGTACATAAAAAACACCTTCCCCTTTTACCTCTTCATATTCGTAAGGTTCAAATTCGCCGAACTCAATATCTATTTTTTGAAAATTTTTTCTCATAGGGTAAATGTTTTTTGGAAATCTTTCGTGTTTAACCAAAGGTCTTGTATCCACACACCCTTCGAAATTTATCCCAAATTCATCCCTTATTTTTCTCTCCATCCATATTGCAGCAGGATATTTGTTTGTAAGTGTCGAGGTGACAGGATTGTTTTTATCAATTTTTGTTTTTTTGATTTCTATGTCAAATACATCAATTATCTCAAAATTATTTTCATTTTCTTGTGCGAATCTTGCTATAAGTCTCATTTTACAATCCCTCCGATATAATTAAATGATGCAGGAGTTAATAATATAATTAATGCCAAAGTAAACCAGAAAAGCATTATATATTCGCTTTTTTCAACACTCCCTTTTTTATCTTCCAAATATAAACCTTCCTGATAGATATTTACAAATTTATAAAAAATAACACTTAAAAATACCAGCATTAAAAGAATTGTAATTCCCATCAATTCAAAATATGCAGAATTTGTAGCTAAATCAATCATAGATTTAAAACCGAATATTTCACTGAAAAACATTGGACTTGGAGGAAGTGATATTACGCCTAAAAGAAGTGCTGAAATTAAAACTTTTCCCATTGTAGGTAAATTTAAAGAACCTTTAAATTTAAATTTGCTGTTTTGTTCAAGTATTGCACCGCTTAAAAACAGAGCCGGTTTGAATAATGCGTGAGCCGCAAAATGCAAAAGAGCTGCAAAATAACCGCCGCTTATCCAGAAAATTGCAATTAAGCTCATATGTTCAATTCCTGAAAGAGAAAAAAGTCTGATATAATCTTTGCTTCTATAGATTAGAAAACTTACAATAAAAAGCGTAAAAAAAGCATAAATATACACAAATCCTATTAAATGGGAATAATTTACAGCCATTGCTATTTTTGAAAACCTGAAAAATCCGAGAATTATTGCACTCTCTAAAATACCGCTAAAAAGAGCCCCCACAGGATAAATAGAATATCTTTCAATATCCGCTAGCCATAAATTCATGGGGAAAAATCCCATTTTAATAAACATTCCAACCGCTACTATCGCAAATCCCAATTCAAAAAGAAACGGTTTTAGTTTATTGGCATTTGCGTTTAAATAATAAAAGTTCATTGCCTCTTCACCCAAAACAGGTTTACCAGAAGCGTATATTAAAATAATTCCAAATAGAATCAAAGCAATTGCAATAGCTCCGACAATAAGATATTTCCATGCCTGTGTATGTGCTTCTTTTGTAGGAAGAATTTTAATCATATAAACAGTAGAAAGGGTTGCAAATTCAAGTCCTATCCAAAAAACACCCATGTTGTTTGCCAAAGTTGAAATAATTACCCCTAGCCAGAAAATTCCATAAAATCTGTAAAATTTTTTATAATGTTCCTCTTTTAAATTCATTCTTTTTTTAAGGCTTATTGCACCTATACTGATACCGATTGAAACAATTGATGATATTAATAAAACAAATGCGTTTAAATTGTCTACATAAAAAAGTGAATTAGTAAAATGATGTGTAAAAATATAAATTGCCGGAATAATAATTGTAAGAGCCACTAAACTCATTAAAATTCTGTTTATTTTAAAAAAGCTTAAAATAAAAATTGCTATTGGAGGTATAAAAATAAGTTCCATTTATTCTCCTTGATATCTGAAAAGTAGGTTTATGATAATAATTAACATTAATAAATCAACAAAAATACCAAGTTCTACAAGCATTGGCATTCCCTCGGTTGCTGAAATTCCAAGTAAAAACAGTGAATTTTCTATATTTAAAAAACCGATTATCTGAGCAGCTATGTTTTTATGTTCTATTGTTATAAGCATTGAAATAAATAAAGCCGCAATTGAAATAGCTATATAATTTTTGTGAATTTCAAAATTATTTATTATCGGTGTGATTAAATAATATGTAAAAACTAATATTATTGGAATAATAATGACTTGATAATAAATGGGAATTTTGGGAATTATTTTTCTGGGAATATCGAATTTTTGTGTTAAATATTTCATTATAACCGGTATTAACAAAGCTTTTATAATAATTGTCAAACTTCCTGAAATAAGCAGAGCTTTATCATTTATTTCAAGTCCAATAAGTAGTGCAATTAATCCCAAAAAAAGAGAATTTATCCCATACCAAAAATATAAGGCGTATAATCTTGTGGTAATTGCTTCAATTATCAAAAAGGCAATAAAGAATCCTATTAAAATATTTACCATTTTATGCTCCTAAAATATAATAAGTTGTAAGTGAAAGAAATCCGAATACAAATGATACAGCAAGTAAGTTTGGAACTTTAAAAAGTCTAAGCTTTGCTGTGTTTAGTTCCACTAAAGCAACTGCCAAACATATAAAAAGAAGTTTTATTATAAAAACTATAAATGCCAAACACCAGCATAAATTTTCTCCAAAAGGTAAAAATAAAGTTGCAAACAAAGTTGCAAAAATCGCAAATTTTAAACTTGAGGCAAGTTCAATTAAAGCAAGATTGGCGCCGCTCACATCCAAAACCATTGCTTCGTGAACCATTGTAAGTTCCAGGTGGGTTTCGGGGTTATCAACAGGAATACGACCGTTTTCCGCTATTAAAAGTATAAAAAAGCTTATAGCCGCTAAAATAAAACTTGCACTGTAAATTACTGGAAAATGTGTTGATAAAGATACTGCTGCTTTTGAAATGGAAATATTTCCGGCCATAAGTGAAATTGCAAAAATGGTTAATACCATTGCAGGTTCAACAAGTGCTGAAATAAATGCCTCCCTGCTTGAACCTATACCTCCAAAACTACTGGCACTGTCAAGTCCTAAAAGCATTAAAAAAAATGTTGATAAACTCATAAGCCCTGTAATTGTAAATGCGTCCATAAAAGAAACATAAAAACTTTTAGAGTAAATTGGTGGTAATAGGAACAATACTATTACAAGAGGTGAAATTACCAAAAAAGGTGATATTCTCGAGATAATGCTTGTTTCTTTTGAATAAATTACCTCTTTTTTGAATAATTTTGCAATATCAATATACGGTTGGAAAGGTGAAAGAGGTTTTTTAAATAATAAATACATTTTTATTGATTTAATAAGACCTGTTAAAAAAGGTGAAATTAAAGCTATAAAAATTATGGTTAAAAAATAATTGATAATCATTTTTTGTCTCCTAAAAGAAGGATTTTAGTGAAAATTGCTATTATAGTTATTTCAAGTACTATATTCCCCCAGCTTATTTCGTGATAAAACACCCTGTAAGAGAATAATACTAAAATAATGAGATTGAAAATAAGTGCCACATATTTTGTTTTTTCAAAGTGTGAAATTTTATATACATAATAACTTATAATATTTGCTAGTTTTACAGTGCCACTATATAAACTTTCTTCAAATAACGGTTTTACATGAACTTCGTAAAAAGAATAACTGAATTTGGTTTTATGCCCTGAAAGTGTTTCTGTGATTTTATGTTCTTTAGGTCTGTAAAGCCAAGTAAAGAATTTTCTAATAGGTCCTGCGAAACCTGTTGCAGAGTATTGGTTTGTAGCTCCGACTTCATATCCGCAGGCCCATGTGTGATAAACTCTTTCTTTTATATTCAGTGATTTATAAATAAAGTAAATAACCGATGTTACAACAATCAAGGCAATTACTAAAATAAGAGGAGAAATGCTTCCTCCATTTCCGTTTACACTTTTCATAATCCAGATATTAGGAAAAATTTTATCATAAATGTTTAAAATAGGTGTTGAAAGATTTATAAATTTAATAATAAACGGTACAAACAACATTAAAGAAATTATAACTACCGCCATTAAAATCTGTCCGATTTGCATTAATGTGTTTACCTCTTTTGCATGTTTTGCATTTTCACTTCTGTGAAGTCCTAAAAATGAAATACCGAATGCTTTTACAAAACATGCGATTGCAAGTCCGCCAGTTAAGGCGAGTGCAAAAATTGAAAACGGAAAAGCAAGTTTTAGGGCAATATTGTTTATTCCGCCTGAGCTTAACATACTTTGAAATATCATCCATTCACTTAAAAATCCGTTTGTAGGTGGCAGGGCTGAAATTGAAATGGCCGCAATTAAAAAACTGAATGCGGTTATTGGCATATTTTTGATGAGTCCTCCGTATTTTTCAATATTTTTTGTATGGGTTTCGTAAAGTACGCTTCCTGCACTCATAAATAAAAGGGATTTAAAACTCATATGGTTAAATGTGTGATAAATTGCCGCAATAAATGCAAAAGCACTGATAATCGGTAAATTCAGGGTGTTAAATATCATCCCAACACCTATACCTATTAATATAATACCTATATTTTCAACCGAATGGTTTGCAAGAAGCGCTTTTATATCGTGTTCACTGAGGGCATATAATACACCGATAAGAGCACTTAAAGCGCCTATTATTAAAATTATTATTCCCCATTCAATCGGCCAGTAGTTAAACATAAAAAGAAATTTTAAAAATGCAAAAATAGCAACTTTTAGCATTACTCCGCTCATTAATGCAGATACCGGAGACGGGGCTGCCGGGTGAGCATATGGAAGCCAGACGTGTAATGGAACGGCTCCCGCTTTACTTAAAAATCCAAGTGACATTAATAAAAATAATAATGTAGGATATTTAAAATTTTGGATATTTAATTTCAAATAATCAAAAGACATTGTTAAATTGTCCGGTGACACCAACAAGAAAAAGAAGAGAATAAATACAAAACCAAAATGTGTCATAAAAAAGTAAAATCTTGCCGCTTTTAAATTTTTAGGAGTCGGTTCGGTTAAAATAAGCTGCCATGAACTGAGGCTCATGAGTTCCCAAAAAAATAAAAATACAAGAATATTGTTACTGAGTACCACACCAAACATTGAAATAATGAAAGTAAAATAGTGTAATAAAAAATGAAATTTTCTTTCTATATGGTTTAGATATCCTGCCATATAAAATAGATTTGGAATTACACCTAGTAATATTAAAAAACCAAACAACATTGAAAAAGGGTTAAAATCAAACATTTACTTCCTTTAGAGTAAATTGAAATAGGAAAGTTTACGCGAAATTATAGCACTTATTCTTAAAAAAGATATTTAAAATATCATTAAATTTTAAAAATTTGATTAGTTTCAAAAAGTAACATATAAAAAATAAATTTTTAACTTTAAAAAACAGATTAAAACAAATTATCCTTAATTTGGTATTATATATACACAAATAGATAAAAGGAGAATAAATGGCTTTAAATGTTGATTTTAAATTAAAAGCTCCAGCGAATACACCTGTATGGGTAGATGAAGCAAAATGTAAAAGTTGTGAATTATGTGTTGATTTTTGTCCAACCGGTGTTTTGGAAATGGTACCGGATCCTCATAATATTTTAGGTCAGATGGTTAAAGTATCTCATCCTGAATATTGTATCGGATGCAGGGAATGTGAACTTGAATGTCCTGATTTCTGTATTTTTGTAGCTGAAAGAGATGAATATAAATTTAAAAAGCTTAATGAAGTTAAGAAGTTAAAAGGAGAAAAATAATGAGAGAAGTAGTTAGTACTGGAAATAAACTTGCAGCCTTGGCGGCAATAGATGCAGGGTGCAGATTTTTTGGCGGATATCCTATTACCCCTTCAAGTGAAATTGCACATGAAATGAGTAGATTACTTCCAAAAGTAGGAGGAGTGTTTATTCAGATGGAAGATGAAATCGCAGGTATTTCAGTGGCACTTGGTGCCAGTATGAGTGGTACTAAAGCGATGACAAACACATCAGGTCCAGGTATTTCACTTAAAGCAGAACAAATAGGGCTTGCATTTATGGCTGAGGTGCCTCTTGTAATTACAAACGTTATGAGAGGAGGTCCATCAACAGGACTTCCAACAAGACCTGCCCAGCAGGATATTCTTCAGGCACTTGCTCCGACTCATGGTGATTATCAGTCAATTGCGTTATGTCCTGGAAGTTTAGATGAGTGTTATACCGAAACAGTCAGAGCATTTAATCTGGCTGAGAGATTTATGACACCAGTGTTTGTGTTACTTGATGAAACACTTGGACATATGGTAGGAAAAGCTGTTTTACCTCCAAAAGATGAAGTTGAAAAAAATATAGTAAACAGAAGGGTATATGAAGGAGATCCTGCTGAATATGAACCTTACAATGTACCTGCGGATGAGCCTGCAATTTTAAATCCGTTCTTTAAAGGATACAGATATCACATTACCGGACTTCATCACGGACCTACGGGATTCCCGACTGAAGATGCTAAACTTTCACAAGAACTAATTGACAGATTGTTTAATAAAATCTTGGCTCATAAAGACGAAATAGAAAGTTATGAAGAATATATGATGGATGATGCAGATATTTTAGTAATTGCTTATGGAAGTGTATCTCTTGCAGCAAAAGAAGCTATTAGACAATTAAGAGAAGAAGGTATTAAAGTAGGACTCTTTAGACCAATTACATTATGGCCAAGCCCTGAAGAAAAAATAGATGAAGTATGTAATAAATTTGATAAAGTATTGGTGGCTGAAATGAATAAAGGTCAGTATTTTAAAGAAATTCAAAGAGCAAGCGGAAGAAAAGCGGAAACTTTTGAAACATTATTTAAAGCAAACGGAAGACCTATAAGTCCTGCAGAATTTAAAGCAAAAATAAAAGAAATGGTATAAGGAGAAAAAATGGCATTTAATTACGATTATTATTTAAGAACAGATAAAATGCCGACACTTTGGTGTTGGGGATGTGGTGATGGTATTATTATGAAAGCCGTTATCAGAGCTATGGCAAAACTTGGTTGGGATAAAAATGATGTATGCGTAGTTAGCGGAATCGGATGTAGTGGAAGATTTTCTAGTTATATTGATGCAAACACTGTGCATACTACTCACGGTAGAACACTTGCATACGCAACAGGTGTAAAACTTGCAAATCCTGATAAACATGTAATCGTAGTTGCAGGTGATGGTGACGGGCTTGCAATCGGTGGTAATCATACTATTCATGCATGTAGAAGAAATATTGATTTAAATTTTATTTTGGTGGATAATTTTATTTACGGACTTACAAATTCACAGGTTTCACCTACAACTCCAAAAGGTGCATGGTCTGTAACAACTCAGTACGGGAATATAGATCCTACTTTTGATGCCTGTGAATTGGCCAAAGGTGCTGGAGCTACTTTTGTAGCAAGAGAGAGCGTGGCTGAAGCTCAAAAATTGGAAAGAATATTTGTTAAAGCATTTGAGCATAAAGGGTTCAGTTTTGTAGATGTTCATTCAAACTGCCATGTAAACTTCGGTAGAAAAAATAAATTAGGACAGGCTAAGAAAAATATGGATTGGATTGAAAGTAATTTAATTCCAAAAGCGAAATGGGATAAATTGAGTGATGAAGAAAAATATGAATTAAAACAACAGGGTAAAAAACCAAGGGGAATTTTATATCAAAAACAAGAACCTGAATATTGCGAAGAATATTATAAATTAATTGAAAGAGTAAGGGGCAAATAATGAGAAAACAATTAAGATTTACAGGAGTTGGAGGACAGGGTGTCCTTCTTGCCGGTGAAATTTTGGCAAGATCATACGTGAGAGCTGGAAAATACGGAGTGCAGGTCGGTACTTATACTTCTCAGGTTAGGGGTGGTCCTACTAAAGTTGATATTATTTTAGATGACGAGCCTATTCTTTATCCTTATGCGGTTGACGGTGAAATTGATTTTATGTTAAGTGTTGCTGATAAATCTTATCAATTATTTAAAGACGGTGTAAAAGAGGGCGGAATTATTGTATATGAACCAAACTTGGTTTATCCAAGTGATGATGACAAAGCAAGATGGAAAATGTTTCCTATTGAAGTAATTACTATTGCAAAAGAGCAGGTAGGAAACGTTATTACCCAATCAGTTGTAGCGCTTGCAATTGCAACAAGAATGAATAATCTTGATAAAGAAATGGTATATGAAACAATGATTCAAACCGTACCTCCAAAAGCAGTGGAAATTAATAAAAAAGCATTCGAACTTGGTTATCAAGAAGCTGAAGAAGTTTTAGCTAAATATTCTTCTTAATCTCTCCTTTTTTTCTTTTTAATATATAATTGTATAAATTTTTTGTTGTTTTAAGGATTTATTATGAAAGAAAACAGATTCAAAAAAATGGAAATGAAAGAAGAAAAATATCAATTAAAAAGTCAGATCAAAGACCAATTGAAAAATAAACATAAAAGGGGAATTGCCGCTTTAGTAGCTGCTCTTGGAGTTGTTGCGTTTTGGAGGGGAAGCTGGATGTTAATGGATATTTTTTTATTTCCAGATAATCAAATTTTAAGTGCCATTGCAAGTTTAATGGGAGGAATTATTATTATTCTTATACTTAATTATAATTTTGAGGATTTGTTTTAAAAAAGAGCTTAAGAGATAGAATCTAAAGCTTTTTTTAGTAATTCTGCATGATATAATTCCTGGCGTGAAATAAATAATAAAAAGTTTTTAAGTTCTTCATTTCCTATTTTTTCAGCTAAGATTAAACATTGTTTTTCAGCGTCCATTTCTTCTTCAATGTTTTCTTTTAAAAATTCTATGATACCGATATTTTCATATTTATCGTGAGGTATCGGTCTTGGAAGAGTTAGTACTCCCATTTGAGAAGCAAGTTCTGCAAATCTTCTTAAATGGTATATTGAATCATATGCCAAATCTGTGAAAGCGGAATTTGCTGTTTCGTTGGTTGAGTGAACTTTTAAATATGAATAGATTGTAATAAGTTCATATTCTTTGAATGTTTCTTCCATTAAGAAAAATACAAGAGCCGCTTTTGCGTTTTCATCAAGAGTAACTCCCGGTAGTTCTTTGTTTTCATTAAATGAGGTTATTTTACAATCCAGGTCAAGTTTTTTAATCTGATTTAAAAAGTATTCATCGTCATTTTTAAGTCTTTCGATTGTAGGAGTCTTATATTCCCTGTAAAATCTTAAATTTTCTTCTAGATCATTAATAAGCTCTTCCAGTAAATCTACCGCATTTTCTTTTTTTATTTTTCTTATTTCATCTGTGCTGAAATCCATATTGAATTTTGCATTCTCATTTTTTGCATCGCTCATAGCCCATACCATATGTCTGTATTTAAACATTGCAATATCTTCAAATAGCTTTCTAGCCCCCATTTCTTTTACCATAACGCTTGCGTAAATAAATTTTATAAAACTTTCATGTGTAAATCTTATCAGTTTTTGGTAATCAATCATTAATTACTCCTTTTTTTATAAATTATATCAGAAGAGAAAATTTTTTTATTGATATAAATCAATTTTTATGATTGTATTGACTAAATGTATATAATTTTAAAAATTTTAAAGATAAAAATATTACAGCTAAGTAGCTCATTTTGCTACGCATTACTCAAATTTTTCTAAAAATCGCAAACAGCTACGTAGCCCTAACGGGTTAAATGCAATTTTTTTTAACGCAAAATTTTTTTTAAATTCCAGAGCGTGTAATATTTTTATTTTTGGGTTATTTATTTAATATCTTTATGTTTAATAATGTATTTAATAGCGTTTTCATAACTTTTTGTATCAGCTATTCTTTTATAGGCAATATCAAATGCCGTTCCGTGGTCTACTGATGTTCTTAAAATCGGAAGATTTAGTGAAACATTTATGCTTTCGTCAAAATATAGCGCTTTAAGAGGCGCAAGTCCCTGATCGTGATACATTGCTATAAATCTGCCTTTTTTTTCTTTAAATGCAATATCGGGTACCAGAGGGCCGTAAAAAATATTTTGATTTAATATTTCATTGGTTTCAATAATTGCGGGCATTATCTCTTTTATCTCTTCATCTCCTAAAACACCTCCGTCTCCCGCATGAGGATTAAGTCCAAGAACTCCCACTTTTTCAAAATGCGTCGATTTATAAAAATCTATAAAAAACTGAATCAGTTTTTCTTTTTTAATTTTTTTTGGCACTTCTTTTAGTGGAATATGCTCTGTAAAAAGTGCAACATAAAGTTTTTCACATCCAAGCATCATAATTGCGTCTTTTTTGAAAATATCCCTTAAAACTTCCGTATGACCTTTGTATTTAATTCCGGCTTTAGCCCAGGCTTCTTTGTTAATAGGAAGTGTACATATTGCATCGGCTTTTTTCTTTTGTGCCAAATCTATTGCTTTTAAAAAACTGTTATATGAATAAAGACCGCTTTTTTCATCAATCTTACCCGGATTTATCTCAAATTCCCCTTCAATTTCTACTATTTCAAAATCATCCGGGATTTTATAATTTAATAATTTTGCGCCTTTTTCAAGCATTTTTTTATTTATGCAGTAAACCGGCTCAACCCATTCTTTTATTTTGTTGTGGCTTTTTAATGCAATTTCAAGCCCAATGCCATTTAAATCCCCGATACTTACCGCCACTTTCATACCATCTGCCTCGCTCTTTCTAAATCTTCTTTTGTATCTATTCCAAAGCTTTTACTTTTAACTTCAATCATTGCTATTTTTTCACCGTTTTCCAAAACCCTTAACTGTTCAAGTTTTTCAATGTGTTCAAGTTTCCCTTTCATTTTGGTGAATATGTCAAGACTTTTTTTATCAAATCCGTAAATTCCGAGATGTCCTTTATACTGATGAGGATTATTATCCCTGTTGTAAGGGATTTTTGAGCGTGAAAAATAAAGGGCGTCTGAATTTTTATCTATTACAACTTTTACCAAATTTGGGTCTTCCGCTTCAAGTTCACTAATGATTTTGTAACAGCTTACCATTTTAAAATCTCTCTCAAGGCCGTTTAATTTATTTTTTACTTTTTCTAAAATTTCAGGCTCTAAAAAAGGCTCGTCTCCTTGCATATTTATAACAATTTCGTCATCTTTTAAGCCCAATTTGTCTGCCGCCTCTTTTATTCTGTCACTTCCGCTTTTGTGGTTTTTATTAGTCATTACTGCATCAAATCCGTATTTTTTACAAATATCAATAACTTCTTTTGAGTCTGTTGCAATTACCACATCGTCAACCTGTTTTGCGGCTTCGGCACACCAGATTATGATTGGTTTGTTTTTAATTTCCAATATTACTTTATTCGGAAGACGGCTTGAGGAAAGTCTTGCGGGAATTATAATCATTGATTTCCTTTTTAGGTATAATTTTACAAAAAAAAGGTCGGTTATGGTTGAAAAAATTAAAGAAAAAGTAAAAAATGCAAAACATATTGATGAAAAGAAAAAAAGTGTAATTTTGGAAAAAATAGAAGAATGGAAACACGACAAGGAAGCTATGAGCTTGATTCCCAGTTTACTAATGAAATATTACGAAGAAGATATAAAACCTATTTTAGACGAATTAGGGCTTACAGATTGATATTATATCAGCCCCAAAACGGATATTGTTATAATTCTGACACTATGTTTTTGTATGATTTCGCAACAAAATTCAATATTAAAGGCGATGTTTTAGAAGTTGGCGGAGGGTGTGGAGTTTTAGGGCTTTTAATTAAAAGGGATTTTCCTAAAATAAATTTAACCATTGTTGAAAAACAAAAAATAATGAGCGAATTTATTTTAAAAAATTTAAAAGAAAACAATTTGGAAGCTGAGGTTATAAATGCGGATTTTTTAGAATATAAATTTAATAAAAAATATGACTATATAATCTCAAATCCCCCTTTTTATAAAGGAACGTTAAAAAGTGAAAATGAGATTATAAAAACGGCAAGATATGAGGAATTTTTACCAATGAATAAATTTTTTAAAAAAGTGAATAATCTGCTTAAAGAGAGAGGAGAATTTATTTTCTGCTATGATGCAAAAAGGATTGATGAAATTGTTTTAAATTTGCCCAAGCCTTTAAAAATAACGGATATAAGATTTATGCATCCGAGAATTAATAAAAATGCCACACTGGTATTGATAAGGGCTAAAAGGCATGCCAGGTCAATGGTTAGCGTTTGTTCTCCGTTAATTGGCTTTGAAGGCGAGAATTATTCAGCTGAAGCTTCTGAAATTTATAAAAAAGCAGATACAAAAAGCATGAAAATATAAATGGAAAATTGAAAATGGATAATGGAAAATTGATAA
The DNA here is from genome assembly GCF_002335445.1 of Lebetimonas natsushimae. NCBI lineage: Bacteria > Pseudomonadati > Campylobacterota > Epsilonproteobacteria > Nautiliales > Nautiliaceae > Lebetimonas > Lebetimonas natsushimae. Next base: position 574,862 of record NZ_BDME01000001.1, read on the forward strand.
ATAAAGACGGATTTGATTTTAAATTTAATCCTGATGCATGTAAAGAATGTGAGGGTAACTGCTGTATTGGCGAGAGTGGTTATATATGGGTAAATCCGAAAGAGATTGAAGAAATTGCTAAATTTTTGGGAATTGATAAAAATATTTTTATCGACAGATTTTTAATAAAAATAGATTATAAATTTTCAATTAAAGAAAAACCTTACAAAAACGGGTTTGCATGCATATTTTTTAACGAAGAAAAAAAAGGGTGCGATATTTATCCTGTAAGACCGAAACAGTGCAGAACATATCCTTTTTGGGACAGATACAGAGATAAAAAATATTTGAATGAATTAAAAAAAGAATGTCCGGGAGTTGTTTTTAATGAAAAATGAAAAATGGAAAATGGATAATTAAAGATGAAATATATAAAATTTATATTGGTAATATTACTGATTTTTGTCGGATGTAGTGTTAAATCTCCTCAAATTGGTAAAAAAGTTTTTGAAGATGAAGATAAATATATTATAAAAGCGTTGGTTTTGGAAAATGATAATAATTTAACCGCAGCAGCAGATATTTATGATTTTTTATATAAAAAAACAGATAAACCGTGGTATTATGATAAAAAAATTGAAGATCTGTTTTTTGCCAAAAAATATAAAAAGGTTTTGGAATTAACAAAAGATATTAAAAATCTGGATGAGGATTCTTTTAAATACAGAATTTTTACATTACTTGAACTTAAACAAAATGAAGAAGCTAAAAAAGAGCTTTTAAGGTATTTAAATAAGAAAGAGCCACTGTTTTATGAATTGATGTCTTATATTTTGGTAAAAGAAAATAAGTTAAATGAAGCGGTTAATTATTTAAAATCGCTTTATGCTTTAAATCATAATAAAAATACCCTTTTAGCTTTAAGTGATTTATTAATTAAATTAAAAAAATATAATGAAGCACTGGCTTATCTCAGGACTCATTTGAAAATATACGGATGCGAAATAGATATCTGCAAGAGACTTGTTGAAATATATAAAGAAACTCAGGATTTTGAAAATTTAGCTTACATATATTCTTTAATGGGAGAAAAAGACAGAAAGTATATTTTATTTGCTTTGAAGCTTTATATTGATATGGGGGAGGAGAAAAAGGCTGTTAAATTAATTAATAAATATAATCTGGGTGATGAATATAAACTGATAGTTTATGAAACATTTAAAGAATATAAAAAAGCGGCAAATCTGTTATTGAAATTATATGAAAGAAGCAATAATCCGAATTATCTTTTAAAATACTGTATTTATGAGTTTGAAGCATACAAAAATAAAGAGGCTGCACGTGAGGTTATTCCAAAGCTTAGATTTTTAGCAAAGCTCTATCCTGATAATGATTTTATAAATAATTTTTTGGGATTCCTTTTAATTGATTTTGATATAAATCCGAAAAAAGGTATAGAGTATGTAAAAAAAGCACTTATTGTAAAACCTGATGACCCTGCTTATATAGATTCACTGGCATGGGGGTATTATAAACTCCATAAATGTAAGATTGCATGGGATATAATAAAAAATATAGAAACTGATGATGAGGAAATAAACAGACACAAAAAACTTATCAAAAGGTGTTTAAATGATACTTCAAAAAATCATAAACAAAACTCAACAAAATTTAAAAAAAGAAAAAAGCATTGATCAACTGCTGAATATTAAAAGGGAATTTAAAGATGTAAAAAAGGCTTTAAAATCCACACCGGATAATCCATATAGAATTATTGCCGAAGTTAAAAAAGCCTCTCCCAGTAAAGGAATTATAAGAGAGGATTTTAATCCGATAGAAATAGCAAAAATTTATAATGAAACAGCCGATGCCATGAGTATTCTGACTGAGCCTTTCTTTTTTCAGGGGAGTCTGGATTATCTTAGGGAAATAAGCAAATTTGCAAAAATTCCACTTCTTAGAAAAGATTTTATAATCGATGTTTATCAGATTGCCGAGGCTTACAATGCGGGGGCAGATTTTATTTTATTAATAGCAAAAGCGCTTGATACTCAAAAATTAAAAGAACTATTTGATTTTGCGAAAAGTATTAATTTAGAAGTTTTGTTTGAAATTCATGATGAGGCGGATTTAAAAAAGGCTCTTGAAGTGGGGGCGGATATAATCGGATTTAATCACAGGGATTTAAAAACGTTTGAAATGCATATGGATTTGAGTGAAAAATTAATTCCAATGTTGCCAAAAGATGCGATAGTAGTGGCTGAAAGCGGGATTAACAGTTTTGAAACGGTAAAAAAACTTCACAACAACGGTATTGATGCATTTTTGGTAGGTGAACATTTTATGAGGCAAAAAGATATTAAAAAAGAAGTACTGAAATTAAAAGGAGTGGAATAATTTTTGCTTTTTATTAAAAAAGGCAATAATTACATGAATGTAAAATGGATAATGAATAATGGAAAATTAATTATAACTTTAATAGTATTAAGTTTTTTTGTAGGGTGTGCAACCCATCCGATGGACCCTACTATTAATATGAAACCCCCAAAATATGTAGAAGAAATGCCTAGCAAAGATGTTAATTATCCTAAAAATCCGGGTTCATTATTTACCAATGGTGACAATCTTTTTTCTGATACAAAAGCTATGAAAGTCAATGATATTGTAACTGTGTTGATTACAGAAACAGTAAAACAATCATCTCAGGCCAGCAAAAAACTTTCAGAATCCAACAGCGATAGCGGCGGACTTTTTGATGCCGGAATCAGCGGAGATGTTAATGTTAATGGTCATTCTACCCATATTGGGAAAACTGGGATTTCATTGAGTCTACCGGGTATGAATTCTTCCAGAACTTTTAACGGAAGCGGAACTCAACAGAGAAACGAACTTTTTCAGACAACAATCAGTGCAAGAATTATTAAAGTATTAAAAAACGGAAATTATTATATTTACGGAACCAGGGAAGTTTATTTAGACGGGCAAAAGCAGGTAATTGCTTTATGCGGTGTAATCAGGCCGCAGGATATCAGTGCCGATAATACCATAGATTCAAAATATATTGCCGATGCGAAAATTAAATATTTCACAGAAGGCGATATAAAAAGAAATATAGAAAAAAATTGGTTTGCTAAAATTTGGGAAGCTATTGCTCCTTGGTAATATTTAATGGATAATGGAAAATGTAAAATTAAGAAATAATAAATTTAGTTAGGGCATCTGCAAGTAAAAAATCATTAGAATAAATTTTATTTTCTTTTTTATAAAGCTTTTTTTCATTAATTAAGGTTTCGGTTCTTTCTTTTTCTTTAATATTTAATATTTTTTCGTCAAATCCTACAATGGAGCGAAGTCCCAAAAATATTTTTTCTTTTTTTATATCCTCATCACTTAAATATTCATAATTATATTTTGTTGGGTTTTTTAAATATTCATAGACACTGTTTTGAGTGTAATATCTGAAAATTTTCCATTTTCCATTTTTAATTTTTAATTTTTTAAATCCCACCGCTCCGGCACCGAGTCCCGTATATTCTTTGCCTTCCCAGTATCCTAAATTATGAAGACAAATTTTTCCAAAGTTTGATATTTCATAGTGGAAAAATCTTTCTTTTATTTTGTCAATAAACCAAATTTCAAGTATTTCATCCTCTTTTCTTTTTGAATAATCCCCCTCCCATTTTGTTCCTTCTTCAATAGTTAGGGAATAAGCACTTATATGAGTAATTGGCAGATTAAAAGCTATTTTTAAATCATTTTCAAGCAGTTTTTTATTATCGAGGGCCGTTGCATAGATTAAATCCAGATTTATATTTTCAAACCCCGTTTTTTTGGCGTTTTCTATTGATTTTATAGCTTGAGTAGGGGAGTGGTTTCTGTTTAAGAATTTTAGTTTTTTTTCATTAAAGCTTTGGACTCCAAAACTGATTCTGTTAATTCCTAAATTTTTGATTTCTTTTAACCATTCATAAGTCACATTCGGATTTGCTTCTATTGTGATTTCTTTTGCATTTTTTATATTTTCCTCTATTAATGTAAATAAATTTTCATAAAAATTTACAGGCATGGTAGACGGAGTGCCGCCACCTATAAACACTGTTTCAAATTGTATATTTGAATCTGTATCATGTAAATATTGTTTTTTTATGGCATTAAAATACTCTTTTTTTAAATGATTAATATTTGTATAAGAATTAAATGCACAGTAATTGCATTTGCTATCACAAAAAGGTATGTGAATATAGAGTAATTTATTTGTATTTTTACTTTTCATTTTTCACTTTTCACTTTTAATTTTAGATATAATTTTACTAAAAAAGGCTGTGAATTGAAAAAGTATCGTCCTAATGTAGCTGCTGTTGTGCTTTCTCCAAATTATCCGGAAAAAGTGGAAATATTGGTTGCTAAAAGAAATGATGTGGATGCATGGCAGTTTCCACAAGGCGGAATAGATGAGGGAGAAAGTGAAGAAGAAGCATTGCTTAGGGAATTAAAAGAGGAAATAGGTACAGATGAAGTTGAAATAATTGCAAAAATGCCTGAATGGCAAAAATATGATTTTCCAAAAATTATTGCGAAAAAAATGTATCCGTATGACGGGCAAAAACAGAAATATTTTTTAGTCAAATTAAAAAAAGGTGCAAAAATTAACTTAAACACCGAAAATCCTGAATTTGAAGATTATAAATTTGTACCTGTTGACAAAATATTTGATTATGTGAAATCATTTAAAAGACCTGTTTATAAAACAGTGTTGGAATATTTTAAAAAAAACGGATATTTATAAGTGTAATATAAAGGAGTTTAATGTTAGTTGTTCAAAAATTTGGCGGTACAAGTGTAGGTGATTTAGACAGAATTAAAAATGTTGCAAATATAGTAAAAAAAACAAAAGAGAGAGGAAACGATGTTGTTGTTGTCGTTTCTGCTATGGCCGGTGAGACTAATAAACTTATTGATTTTGCTAATTATTTTTCCAAAACTCCGCCCCAAAGAGAAATGGATTTATTAGTCAGTTCAGGTGAGAGGGTAACGAGTGCACTTTTATCAATTGCTCTTCAGTCAATGGGTATAGAAGCAATTGCGCTAACCGGAAGACAGGCGGGAATAAAAACTACTAAAGACCATACAAAAGCCAGAATTATGGATATTAATCCTGCGAAAATGCAAAAACATTTAAATGAAGGAAAAGTAGTAATTGTTGCAGGGTTTCAAGGTATAAGTGAAGAAGGTGATGTGACAACTCTTGGAAGAGGCGGAAGTGATTTGACCGCCGTTGCAATTGCCGGAGCACTCGGCGCTGATAAATGTGAAATTTATACAGATGTTGACGGAATTTATACGACAGACCCGAGAATTGAGCCAAAAGCTAGAAAAATAAATGTAATAAGTTATGATGAAATGCTTGAACTAGCGAGTCTTGGGGCAAAAGTAATGCAGTCTCGTTCAGTGGAACTTGCTAAAAAACTCGGAGTTGATATTGAGGTAAAATCAAGTTTTAAACCGGAAATAAAAGGTACATTAATCACAAAGGAGACACCTGATATGGAAAAAGTTTTAGTTAGTGGAATAGCTTTGGATAAAAACCAGGCAAGAGTCAGTATTTTTGGAGTGGAAGACAGGCCTGGAATCAGTGCGGAAATTTTTAGCAAACTTGCTGATAAAAATATAAATGTTGATATGATAGTTCAAAATGTGGGAAAAGACAATAAAGCAAATCTTACTTTTACAGTACCTGAAACCGAACTAGAACTTACAAAAGAAGTTTTAAAAGAATATGAAAACAAGGCAGAAGCAATAGAATACGACAGAGACATAGCAAAGGTGAGTGTCGTAGGTGTTGGTATGAAATCTCACAGTGGAGTGGCGGCAACAGCATTTAATACTCTGGCCAAAGAAAATATAAATATCTTAATGATTTCTACAAGTGAAATTAAAATATCAATGGTTATTGATGAAAAATACGGGGAACTTGCCGTTAGAGCGTTGCATAAAGCATATAATCTGGATAAATGATGGATTTAAACGAATTTACATTAAAATATATTCGTGAGAAAAATTTAAAATGGATGGAGGAAAAAAGGCTTGAGTGGGTGCCTTTACTCAGTGAATTTTTATCTCAGGTAATTGAGGGGAGAAGTGTTTTTATTATTACAGATTACAAAAGAAAGTGGTTGAGTCAATATATTTTAAATAAAATAAACAATTTTCAGGATTTCAAACCTTCTTTTGTTCCTTTTTTTGATTTAATTTCTTTAGTTCCTCAAATAGAAAATGCCAAAACTACCGAACATTTTGATTTAATTGAAGATATGTTAAACATTACTTTTAATGAAAATTATATTTTCTGGTATATCGGTGTTGAAACACCAATGCTTAAGTTTGCAAGAAGAAAAGAGAATTCATTTTTCTGGATTATGGATATGGATTTGCATAAAAACTTCTTTTTAAAATCAATTGATGAAAATTTGGATTTAAAACTTATACATTTAGTTAATTTATTGAATGAAACATTAAAAGGTGTGATTTTTGGTGAGGTAGAAATTTGAGTAAAATTATAGTCACCAATGATTTTGAAAAGTTGATTGAAGAAACAAAAGCAGATGAAAAAATAGTTGTTGATGAATTTAAGGTAGAGCATGTAGGTATGTTAAAAGATGTTTCATATTTAACAAGTAAAAATAAAAAAACAATCTTAATTGCTGCCAAAAAGTATAATTTAATTTCCCAAAACGCACTTTTAAAAATTTTAGAGGAACCTCCTGCCAATACAGATTTTATTTTGGTCACTACTTCAAAATATGCATTAATTGATACTATTAAATCAAGATTGTCTATAGAATATAAAAAATATGAAAACAAACAAGAACTAGATATTAATTTGGACAAAATTAATAACGAATTGATATTGGATTTATTAAAAAAAGATTTGGACAAAGAAGAAATAAAGCTTATAATATACAACTTGATAAATAAAAAAAATTTGAAAAATGAAGAATTAAAAGTTTTAAGTAATGCTGTTAAAATGCTGGAATTAAATATAGAAAAAAAAGCTGTTTTAGCTTATATAATGCTTTATTTTAAAGGAAAAGAATGAAAATATATAAGTTAAATCCTAATATTGATCTAAAAAGATTAATGCAGAAAATGGGTGTTGATAAAGCCGGAATAGAAATAATGAAACAAAAACATTCATTATTTATTTTTTATATTAAAAATATAACTTGCGGAGCTGCTAATATTTTAAAGCAGGATGCTTTAAGTATAGGGGCTGAACTTGCAGTGCCTATCGGAGTGCCTAATTGTAAAAACAAAATTTTTGATGCCCTGCTTTTTTGTAATGAAAAGCAATTGAGAATTCTTGTAAAAAAAGAACTATCTCAGCCTTTTGGGCTTAAAGATTTGGCAAAAAAATTAAAAGAATTTATAAATATGCCCAGTTTTCCTTTAAAAATTATGGGGGTTATTAACGCAAATGACGATTCTTTTTTTGAAGGCAGCAGATTCAAAGGGGTTGAAGCGGTTAGCGTGATTGAAAAAATGATAGAAGAGGGGGCAGATATTATTGACATTGGAGGAGTTTCAAGCAGACCCGGAAGCGTTTATCCGGGAGTTGAAGAAGAATTAAATAGGGTAAAACCGATAATTGATGAAATTTATAAAAACAGACTGTATGAAAAAGCAGTTTTTAGCATAGATACCTTTAAAGCAAAAGTTTTAGAGTATGCACTTGATAGAGGATTTAAAATTGCAAATGATATTACGGGGCTTGAAAGTGATGAGTATGCAAAAGTCGCAGCAAAATTTAATGCAAGTGTTGTAATTATGCATAAAAAAGGAACTCCAAAAGATATGCAAAAAAATCCTTTTTATGAAAATGTAATTTTGGAAGTGGATGAATTTTTTGAAGAAAGAATTGAAAAAGCAAATTCTTTTGGAATAAAAGATATTATTTTGGATGTTGGAATCGGTTTTGGAAAAAGGCTTGAGGATAATCTAGCTTTAATCAAACATATGGAACATTTCTTACATTTTGGTTATGAATTATTAATAGGTGCTAGCAGAAAATCAATGATAGATATGATTATGAAAAAATATAACCGCTCGACAACCCCAGCCGAGCGGCTTCCTGGAACTCTTGCCATTCATCAAGAAGCCGTAAGAAACGGGGCAAGTATTGTAAGATGCCATGATGTAGCCGAGCATTTTCAGGCTTTAAAAGTATTTGAAGAAATTGGGAAATTTGATGTTTAGAAGACAAATTGAACTTCTTGGAGATAAGCAGAAACTTCTTGAAGATAAAAAAGTTTTAATAGTTGGGGCGGGAGGACTTGGAAATTCCCTGGCAACTTTTATAAGTTGCATTGGACTTAAAAAAATAACAATTATTGATTTTGATAAAATCGAAATACATAATATTCACAGACAAATACAATTTTATAAAAAAGATATAGGAGAGAGTAAGGTTAAAATTTTAGGCGATAGAATTAAAAGATGTAACACTCAAATTGAAATAGTTGAAGGTAAATTTAATTCAAATATGGATTTTGATGTGGATTTGATTTTTGATGCCACCGATAATTTTGAAACAAGGAAAGAAATAGATAAATTTGCTAAAAATAGCAGATTACCCTGGGTTTATGCAAGTGTGGATGAATATTACGGACAGGTGGGATTTTTTGAAGATGCCGATTTTTCTATTTTTGCTACTAAAAATTTATCTCCAAAAGGGCAAATTCCCCCAATGGTAAGTCTTATTGCAAGTATTGAGGCAATGCTCGGTATAAAATATTTAATAGGGGAATTAAAAGAAGAAATTTTATATTATGTTGATTTTAAAGATGATTTAAAAATAAAAAAATTTAAAATTTAATCCCTGTTGCTCTTGATTTTTAAAAAGTTTTTATATATAATTTCATCACCCAAAAATGATGGGCTGTCGCCAAGCGGTAAGGCACTGGACTTTGACTCCAGCATTCGGAGGTTCGAATCCTCCCAGCCCAGCCAATTGACGCGGGGTAGAGCAGCCTGGTAGCTCGTCGGGCTCATAACCCGAAGGTCGGAGGTTCAAATCCTCCCCCCGCAACCAAAAATTCGGGACTTCTTGATAATTATAATCCTCATCAACATATTTATTAAATATTACATATTTATCTACTAATATATCTAAATCTTCTTCATCTAAAAATGGATTATCAAATTCATTTAATAAATCATTTTCATATTGTACCAATTCTAACCTGGTCATTTTTGATAAAGGTTTAATATTAAAATCTGAATTAATTTCTTTATATTCACAACCATTTGTATAACCAATAATTTTATTATTTTCATCATAAACAGGTATAGATTTTTCCCTTAATTTAGGCATCTGAAAAGGTGGATTATAATCAAAATAATCTTTTTTTGTCCATAAATTTATAGATCCAATTATTTCATCATTTAAAAAAATATCAGTAATTTGATTTTTTAAATTTCTAAAATATTCTATAACACCATTTTTTACTAAATTAGTTAATTCATTTAAAGTATATTTACCATTAAATCTACGATATAAATCAATTCTTACAAAATTACGACTCATTGAAAATCTGCGAATACCCCAACGAATATACCACAATGCAAGTGGAGAATACTGAAATAATTTAGTATTTTCAAAACGATAATCATCAATAGTTTTTAAAATATATTTAATCATATAATTTACTGGATTTAAAATATTAATTTGAATATCATACTGTATTTTTAATTTTTCTTTACATAAATAAATAAAATTTGACCAAAATTTACAAACATTATCTTTTGGAATATATAACATAGCATGTAAATGTGGATCACCAGTTTTATGAGGCTCTATAACTTTAAAATATAATCTTTTATTTTTATCAATATCTCTAAAAGCCCTTAAATTCATCATTTTCTTAAAATTATTATTAAGAATTTGAACTAAATCTCTAGGAGTTAAATCAGAAAATTCAGAATTAAAATTATTATTTTTTACTTTTACTTCTTTACCATTTTTTAATGTAATAAATTTATAACGATGATATTCAGTTGGTAAAGTCATGGTAATAAATACAGGAACTAAATCTTTAGCAACAGCATAATTATGAAGACTATAAATTCTATGCTTAATTTCAGAAACATATCTATGAGGATTAACATACCAATTTGAAACAACTTGAGATAAAGTTGCAGGACGACCATCGGGCAAATTGATTATTTGATTATCTAAAAAAAATTTAGCCCTTTCAACTTTTTCAATAGCGAATTGTATATCATCTTTAGTTAAACCATAATCATATTTATATTTTCCAAATGAATCTAAAACTTCCATTATATTCATTTTAACCCCCCTAAAAATTTAAAAAAATATATTGACGAAAATACTTTATAAATGGTCAAGAGGCTCATTTGCTTCCTCCTGCGGGCGGGCGCAAGCGTCCGTCCTCGGTTGTCGCAAATTCGCTTCTTATATTTTCAAAAAAATTTGTACTGATATAAAATGAAAAACTTAAATCTTCAATATTTTTATTTTTAGTTTTAAATAACCAACCAAAAACCGGAATTTTTGATAAACCAGGAACATTAGATTTATTATCAATTGTAGTAACAGACCTTAAACCTGCTATTAAATAATGTGACTTATTTTTAGTTAACTGAATATGAGTATTAAAATGTTTCGTATCAATAAGAGGAATATTATTTGTCATTGATAATAAATTATCAATAAATATATCAAGATCAAAATCAATAGATCTTTTTGTAATAGAAACATTTTTTACATAAACTTTCAAACCTACATCTTTATACTGCAAATTTGTCCTAGTAACAGGATTCCCATCTTTATCAACACTTACAGTTTTTGTAACATAAGGAATATTATGAACACTCTCAAGAGTATAATTAAAACTGTCAATTAAATTTATAGTCGGTTTACTTATTGTCTGAGCAATATTTTTTTTATTTAAAAATCTTATAAATGATTTAAAATCAATACCACTTGGTAAAGAAGTAGTTACAGAAGCAGTATCAGTAATAAGATCAAATAAAATTCTTTTATGAAAAGGAGATTTTATATTAAGATTAGCACCTAACTGTTTAGCTTTTTTATTATTAATAACAACAATTAGAAAATTAACTTTTGATTGTTTATAAGAAGATTGAAGAGAAGTAATAAAATGTTTTATATAAACATAATTATCATAAGTAGTATGAATGAATAAACGGTTTTGAAAAACCTGAAATTTTAAGCCTGGATAAAACTTATTAATATAATTAATTATTACACTTTTTGGTATAAAATTAAACCTTATTAAAAAATCTGATTGAACAGGGGGATTTGGAATATAAATATAATATGTATTTCCATAAGTTTTTAATTTTAAATGATTAGCCCTTAATATATAAATAAGGGATTTTTTAATTTCAGTTTTACTCATAATATTTTCAGGCATAAAAACACTAAAATTTTTAGGAACATCATCAGCAACAACTATATTTTTATTTAAATGATAAGATACATAATTTAAAAAAGTAGTAAAATCAACTTTTTTTAAATCATAAGCAAAAACAATATTAGAATACAGAATTACTAAAAGTAGTAGAATTTTCTTCATTATTACCCCCTTGAAAAAATTGTGCAATATCAACATTGGATTTAAAATAAATAGAATCATTTGTTATATAATGAATTTTTGAAAAAACATAAGATTTTGAAAGAATAAAATCTAAAACTGGACGAGGTAAAATATATTGATTATTAATAATACATTTAACCTTAAAACAATTAGCATTATAAGAATATTTATAATCAGTAAGATCATTAATTACATCATTATTTTTATAATTATTTTTTTTATTTTTATTATTTAAAGAATAATTTTTTTTAATTTTTTTATGACCAGGTTTTGTAACCTGGTTAGATTTATTTTCTATCGGACAACTAAAAAAATGTTTGCATTTAACATAATTTTGAAATAAATGAAATACAAAAAAAACAACTAAAATGCCAATAAGAGCAGGAATAATTAATTTAGATGATAAAGATTTATATTTTCTTGTAGAACCTGAATTATAACAATCAGCAACCTTTTTTGAAAATGTTATTTTTTCTTTTCCAGCATAATTATTTTTAGTAGTTTGATAAGAACTGTAAATTTTATAAACAAAAACATTTCCTATTAATCTTTTAGATGAAGCCTGGGCAAAATAAGTAAGTTCAACAAATGCCAAATATTTACGATTAATTAAAGATTTATTTTGAGTAATAATAAACATATCAATATCATAATGTCCATGATAAGAAAGAAAACGAAGTAAATGTGGTTCAGTTTTATCGGTAAAATACAAATGTGCTTCATCAATTATAATTAAAGAATTTTTATATTTTTTAAAAATACCTAATTTCTTCATATAAGAATCAAAATCTTTTATAAGTTCGCCGGTTTCTTCATCATACAATTTATTATCTTTATATAAATGAGAATATTCATACTCTTTATGAACTTCCATTAAAAATTCATCTAAAATAAGAGGTTTAACAAAATCTTTTTTATATTTTTCACATTTCTCATAATTTAAATTAAGATTTGTATAAATATATTTATATTTAGATTTCTCTTTTTTAATTTCCTCATAAATAAAATTTACAGCAAAATAAGATTTACCAGAGCGAGGAACTCCAAGAATTAAAGTTATCATAATTTAACCTTAATCAAACATTTGTAAAGAATTATTTATCATATCAACAACATTTCGATAAACATGCGCAACAGTCTTAGCAATAATAACAGCATAATATGAAAAATATAAAACTAAAAAAAGATTAAAAGCATTAGTAAATGCAGGACCAACTCCAGAAGCATTCAAAAAACCTAAAAAAGCATTCCATATACTAGACAAAGTAATACCATAAACATTTCCAGAACCAACACTTAAATTATTAATAGAATCAAGCAAATCATAAAACTTTGTAATAATATTAAAAATAAAATCAGCAAAAAGAATATAAGAACCGATATAAAGAGTAATAGCAACTGCAGTAAAAGTGACAGCAGCAAATTTTACAGGTAACATAGCAAATTTTTGGATACCAAATTTAACAATAAATCCAACAATAAAACCAACCGCAGTAATTACATATTGCATTAGTCATCCCCTTTATTTATAAAAGTTTTCAAAAAAAACATAAAAACAGACAAACTAAAAAAGGCAGTAAAAAATAATAAAAGAATAGGTCTATAAGGAGAAACAAATTTACAAATATCAATAGTAATAACCTTATTATAAATATTAGCAACTAAAGGACAAGAATAAGAATCAGAAGTAAAAAGAGTAATTTTTTTAGGAGATGAAATTAAATCTTTTACTTTATTAAAGCTATTAACTAAATCTTTAATAGAATTTTTAGCTTTATCTAAAAATGAAGACATATCATCAGAATAATCAGTTTTCATATCTTTTAAATTACCAGGATCAAAAGAATCATCAGGTTTCATATTTTCAATATTATTTAAAATATTATTAATATTATTCAATTTACTATTAACAGTATCTAACCTGGAAGTAACAGGAGTCAAATCAATATTATTAGAACCAGAATTTGAATTAGAAGAACCAGAAACAGAACATTGACCATCGTTTATACAAACTTTATTAGGACAACCAGAAGGAGCATTAGTCCAAATCCAACAATTACCAGATTGTGACCAATTATCACCAACTTGTTGATGATTATATCTATAACATAAATCAGTAGGACAATTAGAATTATTATCAGAACTTCCACTAGTATTACTTGATCCTGAAGAACTAGAAGTGCCTCCAGTATCTCCAGATCCACCAGAACTTGAACTTCCTCCAGTATTACTTGAACCGGAAGAATCTGAACTACCTCCAGTATCTCCAAAACCTGAATTACTTCCAGTATTACCAGAATCACCAGTATTATTAGTATCATCTGAATTATTATCAGTTCCTGCAGTATTATTATCAGCAGGTTTACAATTAGAAGTAGAAATATTTTCAAAAGCAGGACTTAAAGTTAAAGCTCCATCTGTTTCAGAACAAGACAAATTTTCAACAACCTCTAAATTATTTTGAGCGCACAAATCATACTGTGCTTGCATAATTTCAGCACAACTCATACATTGTATATTCACTTCACCAGTATCAATATTACAAGATATATTTTTTGCAAAACTTAAAGAGCCACATTTTTGAAGAGCTTCTTTTTCCAACTGAGGTTTAGAAGGACAATCAGGCATACATTTTTCCTGGACACTATTAAAATGAGTACCATCTGGACAAACACATTGACCAGAACTTTCATCAAAAGTCATGCCAGATGGACAATCAGGTTTATCAATACATTTTGATTGATTACTATCATAATATTGATTAGAGGGACATATTGGGTTATCACCATCTTTCGAATACCAAGCATTTGCACCACTATCATAATAATAACTATCTTTATTTTGACAAAAACCAATATAATCAGTTGGAAGATAATAAGCTCCTGTGGAATATCCACCATGATTGGAACCACTTTCTGAATAAATATAAACATAAGTATGCTTTGAATTTTTTTTAACACAATAAAAATTATAATCTGAAGCGTCCTTTGCAATATAAAGAGTATCACTATCTTCAAATTTATATATAGGAGTATGATAAACAGAATATACAGAATGAAAATCAGTCCCCTGTACAGATTGCAAATAATGCATACGGTCATCTTCTAAAAGTATTACATCACTTGCAAAAATAAAATTAAAAAAAATTAAAAATAAAAATATAATTTTTTTCATTTAAATTACCTAAAAAGTGATATTAATGCTAAAGAAATTACAATTACAGCACTTGGTATTAAAAAAATATAAAAAAAATAATTAAATGCTTCAACTGAATACATTTTAAACCCCTTTATTCGGTTATCGTTTCTCTTTCGTGCCTTACTCAGGCGGAGGGCATAAAGTTTCCTTGCCTCGATTTTAAGGCGTTTTTTCGTGCGAACATTTCGGGCTTACCTTAACTACTTGACCTCGCACTGCAAAACGCACTAAAATCGGGCAAGTTTGCCTTTATGCATTAACTCAAAATTGCCAAAATAAAACCTATTAATACAGAAAAACCTATCAATAAACCTGAAAGCCCCCACAAAAAATAATAATCAAAATATCTAATATGAAGTTCTTTTAAAGTTTGATTATATTCACAAGTATTGTTATCATCATCATAATAATAACCATATTCAAGATTATTATTTCTTGTAGAGGTTGAATACCACCTATTATTTTTAGATCTTAAATAATAAAATCTTCCATTTTTATAATAAAAATCTTCTATACAATAATTCTTATTTTTGTATAGAATAGAAGCATTTGAAAAAACTAAAAAAAAGAAAAGAGGGAAAATCTTTTTCATTTAAACCCTCTTATCTGAAGAAATGCTTAATTCTTTTAGCAAGCATAACAACTAAAGAAACACCGAGAACAACACCAACACCTGCATAAAAATCAGTGTAATCAGGAGTTGGCATTGTAATATTTGGATCAGCAAATGCAGAAGTACCTAAAACAGCTAAACCAAGTGGTAAAAGTTTTGCTAATTTTTTCATGACCTCTCCTTAAAAGTTTTTTTGAGCTTAAAGCTCAAATAAAAAAACAAAATTTTCTTATTTGAACTTTACTCGCCCAAAAATTTAAAAGTCGGTAAAATATAATTATTAAAAACAAAATCTCTTTCATCTTTAGTATCATAAAACCAAAAAAAATTTTTATTAGCTTCAGTATAAAAAAGAATATAATATCTTCCTTCTTTAGAAGGAATATCGGGAGCTAAAATCCCGATAACTTTTTCTAAATTTACAGGATTATTAAAATTTAACTTATCAAAAACAAACATCATTTTTTAATTTCTCCAGAAAAAGGATGTTTATCAAAAAATTTAAGTTGCATATTACTATCAGGAAATATATAAGTTCCATTTTTAGTATTTAAAGTTAGATATGGAATAGCAACAAACTTATTCAAATTCATTTGTAAACTTGGTAACATTTCAATTGGAAATTGAACATTTTCAGAAACAATTACCAAATGACCATCTTTATCTTGCAATTCATCATATACTAAAGCAGTACAAAATATTTGAACTGAACCATCACCTTTTTTTCTTTGAACTTGTCTTACATCTCTAATTTTTCCTACTAAATTAGTAATCATTTTAAACCCCTTTCAATATTATTTTTACCCCCGATTTACAGAAGGCAAGGAATCGGGGGCAACTCCTTGCCTTTAAATTCCCACCCCACCACCCATAAAAAAATTAACTCATAATAGAGTCAATAATTGTATTAATTACCCGTGCCGATATTTCAGCTCTTGGATTAATATATCTTTGAGTTATTTCAATACTAGTATGACCAAGTGTATAAGAAACTTCTTCTACACTTAAACCTAAAGTATTAATGCTATAACTTGCAACCAGATGCCTAATATCATGTATTCTCATTTTTTTTGTAATTCCCGCATATTTAAGAAGTTTTTTAAATTGTTTTCGAATATCTTGTAATTTTTTACAAGTTCTTGGAGATGGAAATACATATTTTGAAGTAAAACAATATAAAGTTTTCATTCTAAATTGATTTTCTAAAGTTTCTTTTAAAATATCAGTCATTTGATAAGCCATCAATCTACGAGCTTTATTGATCTTTGGAGGAATATAATAAACCTTATTTTCAAAATCTACATTATTCCAAGTAAGTGATAATACTTCATTTAATCTTCTTCCATGAAGAAGAAAAATAAAAATATGTCTATAAAGTGATTCAGGATAATTCAAAACAGCACTTATAAATCTTTTTATTTCTTCATCAGTAAAATTAAAATAGATTCTACTATCAAATTGAGGAAGCAAAACATATTGAAAAGGATTTTTTTCACAATATTCATTCATAATTGCATATTTATAAAGAACCTTAAATATATCAACAATATTTTTTACTGATTTAGGCTTAAGACCTTTATCAAGAAGTTCATTAACAAATTTTTGAGCGTCTTTAAATTTAAAATCTGTTATAATATTATTGCCGTATTGTAATCTAAAATGTTTATTGTAGTAACTTATTTTTGTAAGGAGTGTATGATGTGTCATTGTATTTTTCATAATTTCACAATATTCATCAAAAAGTTCGTTAATAGTCATAATTGCCCCCTGCAATTGATTATATATCAATAATTATAATTGATTATTAATCAAATGTCAAGAAAAAAAATAATAAATAGTCAAAAAAATGAAAATTAGTCAAAAAAAATTAGCAGAATATATAAATATAGCACCAGAAACATTATCAAGATGGAAAAAAGATCCTAAAAAAAAGCACCATCTTGAATTATTAGAATTAGGATATTTAAGAAAATTTGGGGGCATTACTATTAATGGAAATAACAATATAATTGGTCATCACAATAAAATATTAATCAATAACAAAGATATATGTGTAGAAATATGTAAAACTTTAGAAAAATTACCAGAAAATAAACAAAGAAAATTTTATTTCAAAATAATGGCAGAATTATTAGAAGAATTAGAAAAAGAGGAATAAAATGATTAAAAAAATTACATTTATTTCTTTAACATCATCATTTATCTTTGCACATAAATGTTTAGTTACGTATATAATCAAACAAGCAAAACCATATATTCCGCAAATTTTTTATCAAGAATGGATACCTTGTAAATCATTACAAAAAGCAAGAAAATTTGAATTTAATTTAGGTTGTAAAACTCAACATATTACTATTAGACATAAAAAATATTTAGCAAGAATTTGCCCTTTTTCAATAAATAGTATTAAATATACAAAATAAAAAACAATATTTTGAAACCTCTCCTAAAAAAGCTTCAAAAAAAAGTTATTCTTTAATGAATGCGTCTAAATCTAAACTACCTCTTGCTTCTTCTAAATTGTCAAAATACATTAAAGGCGCATTATCCATATCTACTTCATACCAGCCAAATTCGGGAATGTAATTAATTTTCACAATCGCGAATTGGCTGTCATCATATTTTTCTAAAAGATGTTTTTTAGGTGTTTGAACTTCTTTTATTTCTATAATATTTTCATCACTTGTTAAATTGTTACAATCTATATCTTCAACATTAAATTCAACATAAACTTCATCATCTGTATTTTCTTTTTCATTATAAATTTCATATTTAACACTTCCTATCATTAGGTCAGTATCAATAATATTATTACAAACATCTTCTTCAAAAAAATCTCTTCCGAATGCTTTTCTTATTTCTTCGCTTAGTTTTAAAAGTATTATTTTCATTTTCAACTCCTTTTTGTTTTTTCTTAATGTAATTATACGAAATATTTTCGTGTTTGTCAAGGAATTTTATATAAAAATAAGAAATATTTTCTAAATTTTTAAAATAATGCTATAATTATAAGAAAAATATTCGTAAGGAGGTTAAAATGCAATTAAAAGAAATAACAGATACTAAAATAGCTAATTTTGTAGACGTAACAACAAGAACTCTACAAAATTGGAAAAAACCGCAAGAAGTAAGCAGGGTAAAATTTTATCCTCCTACAGGCAAGCATAATTTATATATAGGAGCAAAACTTACTACCTATTTATTAGCGTATAAAGAAAACGAAGAAACAGAAGAACTAAACAATAATTTAGAAGATATGCTACTGTCTATAGAAAAAGCAGAAAAACTTGTGGAAATTATTAAGGCAGAGTGTAAAAGTAAATATTTAGATGATTTAACAAATGAAATTAAATTTTTAAAAGAAAAAGTCGAAGATTTAGACAAAATCTCAAAATTAAATTAATTTCTAAAAAAATAAATAATTAATAATATTCCTCATAACCCGAAGGTCGGAGGTTCAAATCCTCCCCCCGCAACCAAAAAATTTTATTTATAAGGTGTCTGGCACATTATTTGACGATATGTTTATATTGTATTTATACAGATGATATATGAAATTTTACATTTTAAAAAAATTTTTAATTTTATTTATTTTACGTTTTTAATTAATATCAGTACCAAATTCTTTCTAAATATAATCCGTTAGGCGCTGCCAAATGTTTTGATATTAGTTTTTCTTTGTTTAATTGTTTTTTTAAATCATTAATTGTTAATTTGTTTTCATTAATTTGTAATAGAAAATTAATAATTATTCTTATCTGTCCTCTCAAAAAACCGTTTCCTTCAATTTTAATTACATAAACATTTTTATATTCAAATGCATATGCTTTATATATTTCTCTGATGTAATTGTTTACATCACTTCCTGTTTTTGCAAAATATTCAAAATCATGTTTTCCTATTAAATTTCCCAAGGCATTGTTAATTTTTTTAATGTCTATTTTTTTTGAATAATAATGGGTGTATTTTGCGTTAAACGGAGTAAAATATTTTGAAATAAGATATCTGTAACTTCTTTTTTTTGCTGAAAATCTTGGATGGAAGTCGAAGGGGGCTATTGTGATTTTTTTAAAATAAATTGAAGGATACAAAATTTTATTTAATATATTTTTTAATTTTTCTAAATTCCAAAAATTTGGTATTTCAAACGAAATAACCTGATTAAGGGCATGAACCCCTCTGTCAGTTCTACCTGAATGGGTTATTTTAGTTTTTATGTTTAATTTTTTTAAAGCATTTGATATTGTACCTTCAACCGTTATTTTGTCTGGCTGTATCTGCATGCCGTAAAATTCGCTTCCGTCATAAGAAATAACAGCTTTTACTAAAATTTTTTATCCTTTAAATACAGTATTAAACCGAAAATAAAAAATGTTATCATAATAATGAATTCTGCACAGAATGATTTTGCAAGTTTTGTAAAAATCAAATAGATTGTTAACAATGAAACGGAATAAATCAAAGAATGATTTTTATGTAATCTCGGATGAAAAAAACTGAATAACGGTATATAAAAAAATAATATTACCGATATTAAGGCAAAAGGTAAATAAAATAAAAATAATTTTTTATTTTCTTTTAAATATTTAGTATATTCCAAAATAGAAAATGATTTATATGAAATATATTGATTAATATTCATTACATTGAATTTAACCGTTAAATTTTTATCAAGTTGATATATATATCCATTGTTTAATTGAAAAATCAGATAATTGTTGTATTTAATAGTTTTGGCATTTTGAGCTGTTATAAATTTTTTTTCATATGGATTATACAGATATACTTTTTTATAGATATTTTTATCTTTTTTTTCGATAAAAGCATTCCATTTTCCGAATTGCTGGGAAATTTGTGAAGTTTCTATATTAAATTGAGATTCCTGTTTTTTTTCTATTTTAAAATTATGGTAAACAAGATCTGAATAAGGAATAGATACAAATAAAATAAAAAAATTAATAAATGTTAAGATAATTGCAATAACAAACATGGGAAACAGTATTTTTTTAGGTTTGATACCTGTTGAAAATATTGCTATTAATTCCTGGGTGTCACTTAAATTAGAATATGTCTGAACTGCAGATATAAAAAAGGAAATTGATAAAGTAACTATTAAAATTTTTGTTAAAGAGAGAAAATACATTTTAAGCAATTCTAAAAAAGTAATATGAATCGATGATGTAACATTAGAAATTGAAATTATTATAATTATAGAGGTTATTAAAAAAAGTATCAAAAAAATATTAATAAAGATATTTAAAAAATTTTTTAATATATATTTTTGAAGTTTATCCATAGAGTTTGCTCCATAAATTTAAAAAATAATCATTAAAATACCATACAATAAATGTGCCTAATGTTAAGAAAGGAATGAAAGGAAGTTCAAAATCTTTTTTAAATATTCTATTGTATAATGAAGGAAAAATTGCAATTAAAGAGGCTATAAAAATGGCAAATAAAGATAATTTAATTCCGAGCAGTGCTCCAATACTTCCGGCAAGAATTATGTCTCCTTCGCCCATAGCCTCCCTTTTGATAAAATATGATACATAATATCTAATTAAACTCATACCGCCCATTAAGATTAAAGCGTTTTTAAAATTTTCTAAAATTTCAGGAGTTGTAAAAAATGAAAGTGTAAGAGCGAGTAGATTTAAACTATCAGGCACCGCTTTATAATCAAAATCTATCATACTTAAAGCTAAAAACAGTGCAAAAACTATAAAAGTAATGGTTGAATATATATCTACTCCGCATTTTTTATAAATCAATACCGCAAGTATACCTGTTGACAATTCAATTACAGGATATCGGATAGGAATTTTCTCCCTGCAGAATGCACATTTCCCTTTTAATAAAACATAACTAATTATTGGAATATTATGCCAAGGTTTTAATTTTTTGCCACATTTAGGACAGTGACTCGGAGGATATGCAATATTTTCGCTTTTTGGTACTCTGTAAATTACAACGTTTAAAAAACTTCCTATACATATTCCTATTATAAAAATTATTAATTCAATTATCCATTCATTTTCCATTTTTCATTCTCCATTTGATTAGATTCCACCAAATCTTCTCTCTCTTTTTTTAAATTCATTTAAAATCTGTTCCAACTCTTTACTGGTAAAATCAGGCCAAAGAGTTTTTGTAAAAAACATTTCCGCATAGGCTATTTGCCACAAAAGGAAATTACTTACCCTTATTTCCCCGCTTGTTCTTATCAATAAGTCAACATCCCTGCTGATATCAAGATTTTTTTGAATATTTTCAGGTGTTATTTCTTCATTTTTTTCTGTTAATTTTTTTACAGCTCTAGTTATTTCATCCCTGCTTCCATAATTTAAGGCTAAAATTTGAGTTAATTTTTTATTATTTTTTGTGACCTTTTTTGTATATTCTATTCTCTCTCTAAGTTTAGTAGAAAATTTTGAAATATCTCCAATGACATCAAATTTTATATCATTTTCTATATAAGTGGTAAGTTCTTTTTTTAACCAGTTATCAAGAAGTTTCATTAGAAAATCTATTTCCATTTTCGGTCTTTTCCAATTTTCTGTTGAAAAGGCGTATAATGTCAATATCTCAATATCAGGATTGTTTGCACAGTATGCGGTAATATCCCTTACAACCTCAGCCCCTTTTTTATGACCTTCGACTCTTTTTAAACCTCTTTTTTTCGCCCATCTCCCGTTCCCATCCATAATTATTGCTAAATGCATATATTAAACCTTTAAATTTATCAGATTTTCACTAAATTGGTAAATTTCTGTTATTTCTTTTTTGTTTACTTCTACAATAAAGGGCAGTTCATTTTTATAAAAATTAATCAAATTAATTGTAGAAGCAAATTCACAAAAAAGTTTTAAATTTTTATGAAACAGTATTCCTTCAATTTCTCCCAAATGTTCAAAAACTGCATAAAATTTTATCGAGTTTTTTTTATATTTAAGCTGCATTAAAGCTTTTTTTTTCTCATTTATTATTAAATGATAAATATTTTGGTTAAAGGCCATTAACACATTCATCCAAAAAATAAATTCAGTTTTACTGTTTGCATTTGTCAGATGTGTCATTATTTCTTTTTTATCGGGGGTTAGTATTTCTTTTGTAAAATCGATTTTTTTTAAAATTTCAAGAATTTTCGGGTACTCTTTAAGATTTGATATTTTAATGGAATATTTTCCTTCTTTAATTTGTGCAAAATATTTTTTTCCCACTTTTAATGGAATATAACTTTTTGTTTCAATTTCTCTGTTTCCGAGATTAATTAAAAATTTTATGGGATTGATTTCTTTTTTTACCTCTATTTTAACAGGCAGACTTGCATTAAATTCTTTAATTCCTTCAAATCTGTTTAAAGTTTTTAAAACTTTTCCGATTTTAGAGAGATTTAATGGCATCTACTAACTTTAAGGCAATATTTTCTTTTGTATTTTGGGATAAGAGAATTTTTTTATCTTTTGTAATAAAAATTATTTCATTTTCATCACTTCCAAAATTGTTTTTTGAAAGTAAATTAAGACAAATTGCATCAAGTCCCTTTTTATTCAAAGCGTTTTTAGCAAAATTCACGGCATTTTTTTCGTCGAATTCGGCTTTAAAGCCGATTTTTTTAAATTTTTTATCTTTTATTGATTCTAATATATCAATATTTTTAGCAAGTTTTAATATGAATTCATCTCCGATATTTTCTTTTTTTAATTTTCCAATCTTATATTCAGGGATATAATCCACAATTGCTGCTGCCATTATTAAATAATCGGGATTTTCATTTAAGATTTCTTCCAAATAGTTTTTTGCATTTTCTACTTTAATCTGTTTAATCTCTTTTGTTAAATTATGGATTTTACTTGAGATTAATGTAACTTCGGCACCCTTTATATAAAAAGCTTTCGCAACGGCTTCCCCCATTTTTCCGCTTGAAAAATTGCTGATAAAGCGAACATCGTCAATTTTTTCAATACTTCCTCCCGCAGTTACTACTATTTTTTTATTTTTCCAAAACTCCTCTTTATTAATTTCCCTTAAGGCCCTTAAAAATATCTCTTCAGGCTCGGCCATTTTTCCAATTCCCTCATCTCCGCAGGCAAGAAGTCCGGAATTTGCCTCAATACAATTTAAGTTTTTGATAGCTTTTTGGGTTGTTGGATGCTTATACATATTTGTATTTGCACTCGGAGCGAAAAGAGTAGGGGCTTTTGTCGCAAGATAAGTCTGTAAAAGAAGGTTGTCGGCTATTCCCATGTATGCTTTATTTAGTGTATTCGCAGTTGCCGGGGCAATAATATAAATATCAGCCCATTTTGCAAAATCAATATGGTTCATATCGCTTGACCAGTTTTCGCTCTCTTCTGTTAAAACTCTATTTCTTGTAAGTGTTTCAAAGGTAAGAGGAGTTATAAATTTTGTGGCAGCCTTTGTCATAACAACTTTTACATTGTCTCCTCTTTTGATAAATAGCCGGATAAGTTCACAAGTTTTATAAATTGCTATACTTCCAGTGACACCGATTAATATGTTCATATATTTTTCCCAAAAAATTTATAGTAAAAATTTTCAACAATTTTTAATGGTGCCCTGCTTATTGCAAGAGAACCTTTTTTTATGTTTTTATTTACAGTACTGCCAGCTGCAATTATTACATCATCTTCAATAACAACCGGTGCAATGAGTTGAGAATCACTTCCTATAAAAACATTTTTGCCGATTTTTGTTTTGTATTTATTTTTTCCGTCATAATTGCACGTAATAGTCCCTGCTCCTACATTTGTTCCTTCATCAATTTCACTGTCCCCGAGATAACTTAAATGTCCGGCTTTTATTTTATTAAGTTTTGAGGCTTTAACCTCAACAAAATTTCCGATATGTGTATCAGTTAATACACTTTTTGGTCTTATTCTCGCCATAGGGCCGATGCCGGAATTTTTGATTATTGATTCTTCAATTACACTGCCGGAACGAATTTCACTTTCAATTATCACACTTTCTTTTATTACACAATTAGGCCAAATTTCACATTCACCTTCGAATGAAGTGTATGCATCAATATAAATGGTTTCAGGCAGATGCATAACAACGCCTTCTTTCATCCAAAAATCTTTTATTTTATTACAAATTATCCTTTCAGCTTCAGCTAAATCTTTTTTATTGTTAATGCCTTTAAAATTTTCTTCGTTTACTTCGACGGCTTTTACTGTTAATTTATCATTTACTGCCATTTCAACAATATCAGTTAGATAATATTCTTTTTGAGCGTTATTGTTATTTAGTTTAGGCAAATATTTTTCTAATACTTCTGTTTTTATAAGATAAACGCCTGCATTTACATAAGAAATTTTAAGTTCTTCTTCACTAGCATCTTTTTCTTCTATAATTTTTTTGACATTTCCGTTTTCAATCAATACTCTTCCGTATCCGCTCGGGTTGTCAAGTTTCATTACACTCATTACAATGTCGGCATCAATACTAGTGAATTTTTTAAGTTCATCCGCTTGAACCAAAGGCATATCCCCGTTAAGTATCAGTAATTTATCATTGTTAATTTTCAATTTCCCATCTTCTATCAAAGATAATAATGCCCCTCCAGTACCGGGATAATTTAAATGGTCTTGTTTTATAATTTTAACAGGATAGTTTTTTATTATTTTTTTTATATTTTCAAACTGATGATAAAGTATCACATTTATATCATTTGAAATTTTGAGAGA